>CAYTVF010000072.1:0-17922 GCA_964441345.1 uncultured Desulfopila sp.
ATCAATGACTTACCGTTGACTGCTTAAACGGTGTAACTTTTTTGTATTGCACCCAGCGCATCTGATAGTTTCCCGGTTGCTTCTCCGATTATTTCAAACTCCCGAATTACCGCGGAGTAACGCATGCGATCATTGCTGAATGCAGCAAAAGAAATTCCTTTTGTGTAGAGAATAATGGCTTCAATAGACTCGCGAATGTCATTAATATAGAGAGGGTCTGTGCGGTTAGACATAGATAATCTCTTTCTTGACTTGATCTTTAATAGCGGGTTTCAGCGTACTCTCTAAACCAAGATCGATCGGAGCGCCTAGTCGCTTTTCAAAGGGGTTGTGCCTCACTCAATAGAGTTCTTGTCTGCGCTCAGCAGTGTCCTGAAGGGCATTAATGCCTTCCATACTATTGCAAAGTGCTTACGGGGCTCGGCTAATGGGGTGCCTTTTGCAATTCCCGGTGAACAGTTACAAAAAGTGTACTAACTATCTTTTGGTTGCGCAACTCCTCACCGGCGAATACCTGATTACTAGCGGCAACGTTTTTTATATCCCATTTTGTACCCGCGAAATTTTGAGCACAAAAAAGGGGCTACGGAATGACCGTAACCCCTGAATTTTCAAATGGTCGGGATGAGAGGATTTGAACCTCCGACCCCTAGTCCCCCAGACTAGTGCGCTAACCAGGCTGCGCTACATCCCGACATGTGCTGCTCTATCTACCATTTGTTGATATTGCTGTCAACAGTATCAGGCAGATAGTCGCTATTCTTTTTTACCGACCAGCAGGTTCTGCAGGTCTTTCAGTTCCTGCTTGATGGTTTTCAGTTTTTGGGTCAGCATTTCGCCGGCAACCGGCTTGGTGTCCGCTGTCTGCTGCTGCTGTTGTGGTTCTCCACCGCTTTCCAGGAGTTTTCGTGCCCCGGCGATGGTGTACCCCTGCTCGTGCAGCAGAGATTTTATTGCGACAATGAGCTCGACGTCCTGTTTCCGGTAAAGCCGTTGCTTGGAATTTGCTCTTTTGGGACGAATCCCGGAAAATTCCGATTCCCAATAGCGCAGGACATGGGTCGGGACGTCAGCAATTTTTGCAACTTCTCCGATCTTAAAATAGAGCTTGTCTGGAATTACGGTTTTCATTCAGCCAGCCTTCCCCCTATAAAAAGATGCCAGAAAGCACCCTGACTGCTAACTGTTGACGAGCTCCCTGAGTTTCTTGCTTGGTCTGAAACTTACGGCCTGGCGTTTCTTTATCGTAATTGTATCGCCGGTTCGTGGGTTGCGGCCTCTTCTCGGCGACTTATCGCGTACGGTAAAGGTGCCGAAATGAACAAGCTTGATCGACCGACCCTCGACCATCGACTGTTTCATGGAGTCGAGGAAGCTGTCGACCATCTGCGAACAGTTGCTCTGGGAAAATCCCAGGTGAGTGGCTAGGGCTTCGGTGAGTTCTTTTCTGGTCAAATTGTTATTATTGTCAAGCATTGCGGAAACTACCCCCAAATTGTTCTGTCAGCAAACGGACAATCTTGTCATGGGATTTCTCCACATTTTTCTCCGTCAGCGTTTTAGTCTGTGATCTGTACGTAATGCTCAGGGCAACACTTTGGTGACCCTTTGGGATCTTTTCACCCTGGAATACATCGAAGATTTCACAACTCTCGATGAGTTTGTCGGACGCGTTACGTACGGCTGTCAACAATTCCCCGGCTGAGACACTTGTCGGCACAACCAGGGCGATATCCCATTTTACCGAAGGATAGACGGGCAGCGAAGCAAATCGCTTTTCAATGGTTTTTGGTTCGCAAATTCCTTCATAATCAAGATCGAAGAAGAATACATCATGTTTGATGGAAAATCGGCGTAAAATATCGGCTCTAATTTTGCCGAGAGAGCCGAGTTTTCGGCTGCCGATAAAAATATCGAGAGCATAGCCCTGCTCGACGAAAGGCTCTGCGTTTTCACCCTGAGGTACGGCAAAATGCAGTCCTTGCCGATTATCGATGGTGCCGAGGGACATTTCCCGAAAAATAAACTCGACACTGCCTTTGGCATCAAAGAGATCGACCGGTTCAGGCTTGAAATAGAGGGGCGAGCTTTCCCCATGCCGGGTCCCAGACATCACCCCGGTGAATCGTGTTGTTTCCAGCGGCTGGCAATTTTCGCCGGTGGGTTTGAACACCTTGCCGATTTCGAAGAGTTTGACATCCGTTCTCTGGAAGTTGATGTTTCGTCTGACATTTTCCAGCAGACCGGGCAGCAGCATGGTGCGCAGCACCGATTGCTCGTCGCTGAGCGGATTGAGCAACCGGACCGCCTGATGGCGATCGTCCTGCTCGGCCAGCGCCATCATCTCGGGATGCTTTTCCGAAACAAAACTGTAGTTGATGGCTTCGGTGAAGCCGATCGAGGTGAGCCGGTCGGCGATCGCCAGGCGCCTCAGACGGCGCTTATCCTGCTCCGGATAACTCAAGTCGACCTTCGGCAGGCTGGTGGGGATGCGGTTATATCCGTAGAGCCGGGCCACCTCCTCGATGAGATCCGCCTCGCGTTCGATATCGACCCGAAATGTTGGCGGCGAGACCGAAAGGGTGTCCTGGTCCTTGATCTCACAGCCGATGCCGATGGATTGCAGCAGTTCTGCGATTTCTTCCGCCTTGAGCTCGATTCCCAAAAGATTCCGGGTCCTGCTGACGCGGAGGATAAGGGAAATCGGTTCCTTTTTGCCGCCGTAGCAGTCGACTCCTTCCTCGGCGGCTTCTCCGCCGGCCAGTTCGCAGATGAGTTCGACCGCCCGGTTAAGAGCATTAATCGTCCCGCCCGGATCGACGCCCCGTTCGAAGCGGTAGGACGCCTCGGTTGCCAGATTCAGTTTCCGTGCCGTACGGCGAATGGAAACCGGGTTGAAGCAGGCGCTTTCGAGCAGGATATTGGTGGTGCCGTCGCTTACCTCGGAATTTTCGCCGCCCATGATGCCGGCGACCGCGATCGGTTTCTCGCCGTCGCAGATCATCATCATTTCGGCATCAAGTTGACGCTTGCCGCCATCGAGGGTGGTGAAGGCCATTTCGCCCGCCCGCGGCGCTCGAACCACGATCTTTTTCCCGGCCAGGGTATCGAAGTCGAAGGCGTGCAGCGGCTGGCCGTATTCCATCATGACAAAGTTGGTGATGTCGACGATATTACTGATCGGCCGCATGCCGACGCTCTGCAGTCTCTTTCTGAGCCACCACGGTGACGGTCCGATCTTGACGTTTTTGATCAGCCGCCCGGTGTAGCGGGGACAAAGCTCACTTGACTCCACTTCGACGGAAAACTCACTGCTGTGGTTTTCAATGACCGCATCGCTGACCGGCAGGGTAATCTTTCTTTTCAGTACTCCGGCGACTTCCCTGGCAACGCCGATGACCGAGGCACAGTCCGGACGATTCGGGGTGAGATCGACCTCGATAAAGGTATCCTTCAAGCCCATCGCCTCGATGAAAGTCTGCCCGTGCCCGATGCCATCCGGCAGTTCCATGATGCCGTCATGACTATTGCTCAGGCCGAGTTCGCGTTCCGAACAGATCATGCCGCCGGATTCGACGCCGCGGATTTTCGATTTGCCGATTTTAAAATCACCAGGCAGGACCGTCCCGGGCAGGGCGACGACCACGGCCAGATCCTTGCGGACATTGGGTGCGCCGCAGACGATCTGGTGGGTAGCTTCGCCGATCCGAACCTGGCAGACCGTGAGTTTGTCGGCATCGGGATGGCGTTCGGCCGCAACGACCAAGCCGGTCTTGAGCGGCGCAAGTTCCTCATACAAGGGCGTAACCGCATCGACTTCCAGGCCGAGCATGGTGAGGTGTCCGGCCAGCTGGTCAGGAGATAAGCCGGATATATCTACATAGTTTTGCAGCCAGTCAAGAGTAAGCTTCATAGCAGTGTTCTGAGTTGTAGTGAAACAGACTAAAACTGTGACAGAAAACGCTGGTCGTTTTCATAAAAAAGTCGAATATCGTCGATCCCGTATTTCAGCATGGCGATGCGCTCGATCCCAAGACCAAAGGCAAATCCGCTGTATACCTCAGGATCGTAACCGACCATTTTGAAGACCTCCGGATCGATCATTCCCGACCCCAGTATCTCCAGCCAGCCGGTCTTTTTGCAGACCCGGCACCCGCTGCCGCCGCACATTACGCAGGCGATATCGACCTCCGCACTCGGTTCCGTAAAGGGGAAGAAGGATGGTCGGAAGCGGAGCGGCAGTTCTTTCTCGAACATTTTGCGGGTGAAAACGGTCAGCACGCCTTTCAGGTCGGCAAAAGATATATTTTTGTCGACCAGGAAACCTTCCACCTGATGAAACATCGGGGTGTGGGTAATGTCGGAGTCGCAGCGGTAAACCTTGCCCGGGGCGATAACCCGCAGGGGCGGCTGCCGGACTTCCATGATCCTGGCCTGCATGGGGGAGGTATGGGTGCGAAGCAGCACCGAATCGCTGATATAAAAGGTGTCGTGCATATCCCTGGCCGGGTGATGGGCGGGGATGTTCAGTGCTTCAAAATTATAGTAGTCGAGTTCGACATCCGGGCCTTCGGCGACGGAGAAACCGAGATTTTCGAAAATCGTGCAGGTTTCCCGCATGACCTGGGTGATCGGATGGAGTCTGCCGCTGGCTGGGATGCGCCCGGGCAGGGTGAGATCCGGAGTTCTTTTCTCCGAAGCGCCGCTTACGGCAACATTCAGCGCACTTTTTTTCGCCTCGAACAACTGTTCGATTTCAGCCTTGATACTGTTGGCCAGCTGTCCGACCCTGGGGCGTTCGTCGGCGGGGACTGTGCCAAGTTGCCGCATAATGGTGCTGAAACTGCCTTTGCGTCCGAGAAAGCGGATGCGGAAATCCTCTAGCTGCCCTTCATCGGTCAAGTCCTGCAGGCTTTTCCTGGCCTCGGCTTCTAAGCTTTGTAACTCGTGTTCCATATTGAATGCGAAAGTTAGGTACAGAAAGAAACAGCATGCCGGTTGTTGGTCGCACAAACCAAAACCGGCACGCAGGAAAAAACAGTGAGATGTAGAGCTGTTACGCGTTTGCTTCTTTGGCTATCTGCACCACTCTGGAGAAAGCGCCCGCATCGAGTATCGCCATATTGGCAAGTACTTTCCGGTCAAGGTCGACGCCTGCCTTTTTCAGTCCACCAATCAATTTGCTGTAGCTCATGTCGTTCATATGGGCGCCGGCATTGATTCTGGCGATCCAGAGGCGGCGAAAATCTCTCTTTTTGGCTCTCCGGTCGCGGAAGGCGTAGTTCAATGCGCGGTCAACTGCTTCAGTCGCGGTTTTGTAAAGACGCGACTTGCCTCCTCTAAAGCCTTTGGCAAGCTTCAGAACCTTATTTCTTCTTCTGCGGGCCTTAAATCCCCGTGTTACGCGTGGCATCTGTAAACTCCTTATTTATCCTGCAGCCGTTGGCCGACAGGCTCACTAGGCGCATATGCAAGAATGTTAAATTAACACTATTCAGCAAAAAACAGCCTGTTTATTACATGTAGGGTAAAATCTTCCGGATTTGTTTGTAGTTGGCAGAATCAACCAGTTCGGATTGGCGCAGACCACGCTTCCGTTTTGTTGATTTTTTCGTCAGGATATGACTGGTAAACGCCTTGGCACGTTTAATTTTACCTGATCCGGTCAGTTTGAAGCGCTTGGCCGCACCTCTATTGGATTTCATTTTGGGCATGATAAAACTCCTTTCACCTCAATATCTTTGACTGTTAAAGGTGGCTTTTGAAATATCTGCTGCGGAAAGGCACCACCAATCAACAGCGATTGTTATATATACAACAAGCTTAACGGGGCTCAAACGGCAAATTATGACTTTGGTCCTACAAACATCACCAACTGGCGGCCTTCCATCTTCGGTTCCTGAATGATGATGGCATCCTCCATGAGAGCCTCGGCGATCTTTTTCATGGCGTCGAGACCGATCGTTTCACAGTAGACGATCTCCCGCCCACGAAAACGCATGGTCAGCTTTACCTTGTTTTTACTGGCAAGAAATTTTTTAATGTTTTTTATCTTGAAGTCCAGATCATGGTCATCGGTCTTAGGCCGGAACTTGATCTCTTTTGTTTCTATAACAGTTTGTTTCTTTTTGGCTTCCTGCGTTTTTTTCTTCTGCTCGTAGCGGAACTTATCGTAATTCATCACCCGGCAAACGGGCGGGTCGGCATTCTCAGAGACAATCACCAGGTCAAGACCGGCCTCGGAGGCGATGTTTTTCGCTTCTTCGGATGAGACGACGCCAAGTTGGTTACCTTCGGCATCGATCAGCCTGACCTTGGGGAAGCGGATTGCTTCATTGATTATCGATTTTTCTTCCCGCTGTACCGGACCACTCCTTCCTTTTCTGTTAATAACTGTACCTCCTCGATTCTACGAGCTTAATATTGCAAATCATCCCGGTTGGATATGATATCGACACTTCCGGGCACCACACCTGTTCCAAGCTGCTTAGTACCCGCGACCTGTCTTCACTTCTTGAGCTATTTTTTCGGCAAATTCGGCAATCGTCATCGGCGGCAGGTTTTCCCCGTCGCGCTGGCGGACGGTCACTGTCCGGTCTGCCTTTTCCTTGTCACCGATAATAAGCATGTACGGAATTTTAGCTACCTGCGCTTCCCTGATTTTATAATTCAGTTTTTCATTGCGCAAATCTTTTTCAATACGTACTCCGGCCTGACGAAGTTCTTTATACACCTCTTCGCCATACTCCATCTGCTCGTCGGTGATATTGAGGATGCGTGCCTGAACCGGTGCAAACCAGAGCGGAAAGGCTCCGGCATAATGCTCAATGAGCACACCGACAAAGCGTTCCAGCGAACCCATCAGGGCACGGTGGATCATGATCGGCTGATGATCGGTATTGTCGGTCCCGGTATAGTGCATCTGAAACCGCTCCGGCAGATTGAAGTCAACCTGAATGGTCGAACACTGCCAGGATCTGCCGAGCTGGTCTTTAATTTTTATATCGATCTTCGGTCCGTAAAAGACGCCTTCGCCCGGATCAACCATGAAGTCGAGCCCTTTCTTCTCCAGGGCAAGTTTCAGAGCCTGCGTGGCCTTTGCCCAGTTTTCGTCGCTGCCGACGTATTTTTCAGGCCTGGTGGAGAGATAGATATCGTACTCGCTGAAGCCGAAAGACCTGAGGATATGCAGAGTAAGATTGAGAATATGGGTAATCTCTTCTTCAAGCTGGTCCGGGCGGCAGAAGATATGAGCGTCGTCCTGGGTAAAGCCGCGGACCCTGAGCAGTCCGTGCAGCGCGCCGGCCCGTTCGTAGCGATACACCGTGCCCAGTTCGCACCAGCGAATAGGCAGATCCCGATAACTTCTCTTCTCGCTGTTGTATATCCCGATGTGGAAAGGGCAGTTCATCGGTTTGAGCTGATACTGGACCTCATCGATGAACATCGGCGCATACATGTTCTCGCTGTAGAAATCGAGATGGCCCGAGGTTTTCCAGAGATCCTGGCGGGCTATATGCGGTGTATAGAGCAGTTCGTAGTCGTGCCGGTAATGCTCGTCTTTCCAGAAGTCTTCAATCAGCCGGCGAAGTTGGGCACCCTTGGGCTGCCAGAGGATCAGGCCGGGCCCGATTTCGTCCCTGATGGTGAAGAGCTCCAGTTCCTTGCCCAATTTCCGGTGGTCGCGTTTTTTGGCTTCTTCCAGGGCGTTCAGATATTTCTTGAGATCCTTCTTGTCAAAAAAAGCGGTGCCGTAAATCCGCTGAAGGACGTCTCTTTTTTCGTCTCCCCGCCAATAGGCACCGGCAACGCGCAGCAGCTTGAATGCCTTGATAAAGGAGGTGTTGGGCAGATGCGGACCGCGGCAAAGGTCGGTGAATTCACCAACTTGATAGAGGGAGACGACATCGGTATGGAGATCCTCTATCAGTTCGACCTTGTATTTTTCCTCCGCGGCGGCAAAGAGTTTGAGCGCCTCGGCGCTGGTCATCTCCGTGCGCTGAAAAGGCAGGGCCTGACGCACCAGCTCTTCCATCCGCTGTTCGATTTTCTCGAAATCTTCGGGGCTAAACGGTTCGCCGCGCAGAAAGTCGTAATAAAAACCGTTTTCAATGGCCGGTCCAATGGCCACCTTGACGTCTTTGCCGAAAATATCACGAACAGCCAGGGCCATAATATGGGCCGTGCTGTGGCGCAGAACGTCATGGGCTTCGTCGGAACCGATCTGGACGGGAACAAGTACCGTATCCTCATGCAAAGGCGTAGTAAAGTCGACAACGACATTGCCGAGCCTGGCTGCCACTGTGAGCTTTCGCTGCTTGTTTGACAGGAGTGATGCCATGACGTCCCGGACAGTCGTTCCTGTCGGCACCGTAACGGATTCTCCTTCGGATAGGGTTACTGTTATGTCAGCCATGAGATATTTTGAATATAAAAATAAAGGCTAAAGAATTAACGCCTTGGATAAGGTGTTCTTACTTTAGCCTTTTATCTTGGTAGGCGCGGAGGGGATTGAACCCACGACATCCACCACGTCAAGGTGGCGCTCTCCCACTGAGCTACGCGCCTGGGATTACTTCTATTTGCCTCGAAACCGATCAACCGGTAGTTGCAGTTTCCCCGGGCTTGGCAAGAGCCATTTATTAACACGATTGTCGGCGGCATGCAAGAGTTTTTTAGCAGGTAACAAGCAAAAAAAGGTATTGAATCCACCGATTCCGGTCGGCATTGTCGGCAGGAGATCCGCATCGCTGGCAATGCAGAATTGGCTGGCAAAATCCCCTGGCGGGCAGAGAACTAATTTGCCGGGGAGCGTGCTTCAATCGCCTTGGCCAGGGTGTAGCGATCAGCGTATTTGATATCCATACCCATCGGAATTCCGCATGCCAGTCTGGTCAAACGAATGGGCTCATGCTGCAGCAGGTCGATGAGGTAGGATGCCGTTGCCTCGCCGGGCACCGTGGAGCTGGTGGCAATGATCACCTCTTTTACCGTGCCGTTGCGGATTCGGGCAACGAGTTCCCGGCCCTTTATCTCTTCCGGTCCTATGCCGTCCATCGGTGAAAGGACTCCATGCAGGATATGATAATGGCCGCGAAAGGAGCCTGTTTTTTCAATGGCGAGAAGATCTCCGGACTGTTCGACGACACAGATGGTATCGGCCTGGCGGCGCGGGTCGGCGCAGATGGCGCAGGGATCTTTGTCGGAGAAGGAGAAACAGCATGAACAGAGCTGAATGGCACCGTGCAGGGCGAGCAGGGAGTCGGCGAGGTCGCGGGCCAGCGATGGCGGCTTGCGCAAGATGATCAGGGCCAGGCGGGTCGCCGTCTTTTTGCCGATACCGGGCAGGCGGGCCAGGTTGTCGATCAGTTTTTCCAGGGCCGGCGGGATGACCTGCATGACGGCTTACGACTGCATGAAGTTGGTGAGACCGGGCAGGTTGAGACCGCCGGTAAGCTGGGCCAGCTCCTGTTTGCTCAGCTCCTTGGCCTTGCGCAGCGCATCGTTGGTGGCGGCGACGATCAGGTCCTGGAGCATTTCCACCTCCTGCGGATCGACGACGGTCTTTTCGATCGCGACCGATAAAAGATCGCCCTGGCCGTTAACGGTTACCAGGACCATGCCGCCGCCGGCGCTGCCGGTAATCGATTTCTTGGCAAGGTCCTGCTGGATTTTGGCCATCTTTTCCTGCATGGCCTTTGCCTGTTGCATTATTGAATTAAGATCCATATCTTTCCGTTTTCCGTCATGTTTGGAAGGTTATTATCTGCGCTGGCCAATCCGAATATCCCCGACCTGGCCGTTGAAAATCTCCGCCGCCATGCTCACCAGCGGGTCGCCCGCCAGCTGGGCCCGTTTGCGGTTCGGCGATTCGACGCCATTGTTTTCCGCCGGATCTTCCGCGGCCGGGACAATGAACCGTACCTTTAATTGTTTTTGAAAAAAATCCAAGGCAAATTCAGTAAGAAGCTGGCGATTGTCCTTCTGCCGAAGCAGTGAGCAGTTGGCTGGATCGTTGAAGGTGAGCCGCAGTTCTCCTTCAATATCGTGTTTGATGTTGTCCGCCCTTTGCAGGTCCTGGGCCATCCACATCTTGCGTTCCTTGACGTAGTTGATGAATTCGAGCCAGTCCTTGCGGATGTCCTTTTCATGGGGATGGATTTCGAGCGGTTCGCGCTCCCGGCTGACCGCCGGTGCTTCGGTTTTCCCGGCCTCCGGGGGCAGAGGCTCCGGCTGGCCGGCGAGTTCGGGGGGCGGCGGCTTCGGCATGGCGGAAACGGGTGGGGCAGCCGGCTCACTCATCGGGGGTGCCTGTACTTCCTTGGCTTCCGGCTGGGAGACCGTTTCCGGGTAGCAGACCGGCAAGGTTTTCAAGACTTCGTCCAGATGGCCGAGCAGAGTGGTCAAGGGCACCACATTGCCGGCCTCGATGATTTTCAGAAAAGCCGTCTCAAGGGTCAGCCGGGGTTGCGTCGCGTGGCGCAGTTCCTCGGCCGTATTCATAAGCAGGGCGAGTTTCATGTGCAGGGTTTCGCTGCTGTACCCGGCGGCCAGTTTCTGGCATTCCGCCAGCTCTTCGGCCGGAAGATCGATGAGGCTGCTGCAGCCATCGATCTTGCAGAGCAGCAGGGTGCGGAAATATCCCATCAGATCTTCGCTGAAACGCTTGATGTCCATGCCGTAGCCGAAGATCTCGTCAAGGGCGAGGAGGACTTCTTTAATCGCGCCGTCGAGCAGTCCCCTGGTCAGTCGCAGCAGCACTTCCCGGCTCACCAGGCCAAGGACTTCGACGACATCTTTCACGGTGATCGTCATTTCCCCGAAGGAAAACATCTGATCGAGGAGGCTCAGGCCGTCCCTGACCGATCCCCCGGCCTCGCGGACGATCAGGGATAACGCGGCCGGTTCGATTACATAGCCCTCGGCGACAGTGAGCTTCTGGAAGTGGTCGTACAGTTCCTGGGCGGAAATTCTCTTCAGTTCGTACTGCTGGCACCGGGACAGGATGGTGACGGGAATCTTGTGGATTTCCGTGGTGGCGAACATGAAACAGACATGGGCGGGCGGCTCCTCCAGGGTCTTCAACAGGGCGTTGAAGGCCTCGGTGGTCAGCATGTGCACCTCGTCGATGATGATGATCTTGTATTTTGCCCTGGTGGGGAGAAATCTGATTTTTTCCTTGAGCTCCCTTATTTCCTGGATGCCCCGGTTTGAGGCGCCGTCGATTTCATAGAGATCGAGCGCGTTCCCCGCGGCAATTTCCCGGCATGAAGGGCACTGGTCGCAGGGTCGGTCCGCCTGATCGTCCTGGCAGTTGATCGCCTTGGCCATGATGCGGGCAAGAGTGGTCTTGCCGACCCCTCTGACCCCGGAGAATAAAATGGCATGGGCGACTCTGTTTCTCCGGATGCTGTTTTGCAGAGTCTTGACAACCGGACGTTGCCCGACCACCTGAGCAAATGTCTGGGGGCGGGCTTTTCTGGCAAGGACGAGATAGGACATGCGACACCCCCCTCTGCTTATTATGAAAGATAGGACTGGCAGAACAGCTGAAAAAATGATAGCCGGGTTACCTCCAACACACGAAGAGTGTCGCTACCGTTGCTTCCTTCCGGACCTGGCGGGGTTCGCGATTCTTTGTTGCGCAGGGCCCGGCTATCAAAGTCGAACTCATGTTGGCGGAGAGAGTGAGATTCGAACTCACGGTACTTGCGTACACACGCGTTCCAGGCGTGCACCTTAAGCCACTCGGTCATCTCTCCATTATCGAATGCTCGATGAATGCTCGATTACTCTCAAAAATGTGTGGTACTATGTATACTGTCGTTATCGTTTTGGCAATCAAAAAGTAAGACCGTTTTTAAAAAGGGCAAATTATTCCGGCTCGGCCGGATCTTTTCCAATCCGGCGGGTTTTGAAAAACGTTCGCAGCAGATCTCCGCACCTGTCTGCCAGGATTCCGCCGCGGATCTCGATCTCATGATTGAGCCGGCCGTCACTGCCGATTGTGTACAGGGATGAGGCGGCGCCGGTTTTGGGGTCGGTCGCGCCGTACACCAGCCGGCTTATCCGGGCCTGGATCAGGGCGCCCATGCACATGATGCAGGGTTCCAGGGTGACATAGAGGGTGGTGTTCGGCAAACGGTAGTTGTGCAGGCTTGCCGAGGCGGCTCTTATGGCGAGGATCTCGGCATGGGCGGTTGGATCATGGAAGCGGATGGGGCTGTTGCCGGCCTCGGCAAGCATCCCTTCGGACCCGACCAGTACGGCCCCGACCGGCACCTCGCCCATCCGGGCGGCATCTTGGGCCCGGGACAAGGCCCGCTCCATCCAGAATTCATCCGCCGGGAGGGGCCGAACCGGTTTATCCCGGTGCCGATTCTTGTCGTATGGATTAACGATCATTTTGGCGAAATCGGCCGGAAGTAGGCTCGATTTCGGGCCGACTTCGGCCATTTTAACTTCGGCCATTTTAATTTGCATTTTTCTTTCATTTTCCATATAAGAAGAAAAGGAGTTACGTTTTTGAAATAACATGTACCGCCATGTAATTAGTCCTTGGCGGAATTTTCTGCTTGTTTTGGCGAAGTTTTTTGCATGAAGGGACAATCCCCTGGAGAGCCGGCGTTATGTATAAAATTCTCATATTCGACACGGTCGAAGCGACGAGCGCAAGCATACTCTCCGCCCTCGAGGAGAGGTGCGATTTGACTTGTATAGCCAATGAAAATGAATTTCAAGCAGAGATTAAGGCCCGGCAGTTCGATCTGATCTTTCTTGATATCGATTCGATCAACGGTCAATCCATCTCCCTGCTCAGGCAGATCCATAATAAGGATCCGTTTTTACCGATCATCATGACCAGCAAGTCGGAGAAAGCGGAACTCATCGTCCAGGCCATGAATGACGGCGCCAGCGATTTTCTCATCCATCCCATTTCGCCCACCCGTATCAATATTGCGGTGGACAAGGCCATCGAGATCCGCGATCAGCGCTTTGAAATCGCCTATTACCGGCGAACCCAGGACGTTGTTTACGATTTCAAGGATGTTGTCGCCTTCAGTTCGAATATGCAGCGGATCCTGCAAAGCCTCGAACGGTTTGCCAAAACCGACTCGACAATCCTGATTACCGGCGATACCGGCACCGGCAAATCCTTTTTGTCGGGGACGGTCCACTTCAATTCGCCGCGCAGGAAAAAACCCTTCGTCAAGATCAACTGCGCCAACATCCCCGAAGATCTCCTGGAGTCGGAACTGTTCGGCCATGAAAAAGGCTCCTTTACCGGAGCCGATAAGCAGCGCATCGGCAGATTCGAGCAGGCCGGCGGGGGAACCATCTTCCTCGATGAGATCGGCGAAATGAACATGCGCCTGCAAACCAAACTGCTGCGGGTGCTCGAAGAAAAATCCTTTGAGCGGGTGGGCGGCAACAAGACGATTTACAGCGACGTCCGGATCATCGCCGCCACCAATAAGGATCTGGTGCAGCAGGTGGAGGCAGGGCTTTTCCGGGAGGATCTCTACTACCGGATCAACGTGTTGCCGGTTACCCTGCCGTCGCTTCGCGAAAGGAAGGAATGCATCCTGCCCCTGGCCGATCTGCTGCTGAAAAAGTGTTGCGCGTCGATGCATCGCGAAATCAACGGCTTTAGCGAAGAGGCGAGGCAGATGATCCAGGCCTACGAGTGGCCGGGGAACATCAGGCAACTTGCCAATACCATCGAACGGGCGGTGATACTGGAGGACGACCGATTGATCAATGCCTTCAATCTGGCCTTGCCGAAAAAAGCCTTGCATCAGCCGGCCGCGGCGGCCAGGCAACCCTTGGAGAGAGACGATTCCGGGCCGCGGCCGGAACTCCCCGAATCCCTCGCCGAGCAGGAAAAAGAGCTGATCCTGCGGGTTTTGGAAGAGTGTTTATGGGTGCAGAAAAACGCCGCCAAGAAGCTCGGGATCAGTCCCCGGGCCCTGAACTACAAAGTCAGCAAGTTGGGTATCACCCATCATCACTGGCGGCGCAACAAAAGGATCGGTTGAAATCACTCGACCCTGGCCAGCATCCGCTCGATAACATTCAGCCCGGTCTGCCAGAATTGCGGGCTGTCCAGGTCAATATTGAAGGATTGCAGGAGTTCGTAGGGCGAGCGTGAGCCGCCGGCCGAGAGGAGCGCCAGGTATTTCGCCACGAACGATTCCCCCTCCTCCTGGTAAATTCCATAGAGGGCAAGAACCAGCAGTTCGCCGAAGGCATAGGAATAGACATAGCCCGGGGTCGACAGGAAATGGGGGATATAGGACCACCAGATGCCGTAGTCGTCGCCCAGGTTCACGGTATCGCCGAACATTGCCCGCTGGGTTGCAAGCCAGTACTCGCTCAGCTTGTCGCTGCTCAGTTCCCCGTATTGTCGCCGTCCTTCGTGCATCAGCTGTTCGAACCGGTTCATGGCGGTTTGCCTGAAGACGGTGGCGAAAATCGATTCGAGTTTCTGGCAGATGAAGGCCCGCCGCTCCTCGTCGTTTTCGAGAAGGGCCAGCTGGCTGTTGAAGACCAGCAGTTCGGCGAAGACCGAAGCCGTTTCCGCCAGGGGCAGCGGGGTGTCGCTGTTGAAGTGGCCCCGGGCCGCGGCAAGGACCTGATGGATGCCGTGGCCGAGTTCGTGGGCCACGGTCGAGACGTCGCGCAGGTTGCCGGTGTAGTTGACCAGCACGTAGGGATGCACTTCGGGAACACAGGGATGGGCGAAGGCGCCGCCCCGTTTGCCCTCGCCGACCGGGGCGTGAATCCAGTCGCGGGTAAAAAACGTCTCGCCGATCTCAGCCATTCTAGGGGAAAATTCGGCAAAGGATTTGAGGACCGTTTCCCGGCAGGAGCGCCAGTCGATCTGCTTGGTCGGCAGCGAGGGCAGGGGGGCATAGCGGTCGTAATGTTCGAGTTTTTCCCGGCCTAACAGCCGGCGCTTGACCCGGTAATAACGGTGGACGATATCGTAGCGGGAAGTTACCGCGTCGATCAGGGTCTCGACGGTTTTGTTCTGCAGTTCGTTATGCAGGTTCATCGAATCGATCCAGCCGGGATGGCTGCGCAGCCGGTCGGTGATCATCTTGTCCGCCGCCAGGGTATTGAAGATGTGGGTGAGGATGTGGTTGTTGTCCCGCAGCCCGGCGGTCATCTCGGCGGCGGCGGTTTTTCTTACTTCCCGGTCTTCATGGTAGAGGTCGGTCAGCACCTCTTCCTCGGTTCTTTTGTTTTCCCCGAACTTGACGGCACTGAGGATCTTGTTGAATAAGGTGGTCCACGAGTTTCGCCCCACCGCTTCTTTTTCGAGGAGAATCTTTTCCTCTTTCTCCGAGAGCAGATGCGGCCGGTATCTTCTGAGAGAGGAGAGGTAGTGGCGGTAATGAGCCAGATCCGGGCTGGCCAGGAGCGTCTCGGCCTGCTCGTCGGCCACCTGGTTCCATTCGAGTTCGAAAAAAATCGTTTTGGTGCCGCAACGGCTGGCCAGTTCATGGATTTTCTGGTCCAGCGCCCCTGCTTCGGCATTGGCCATGCGGGTGGTAAAATTGAGAAAGGAAAAGGTGCCGAGTTTGCTGAGCGCGGAGTCCAGGGTTTCGAGCCGCCTGACCAGGGCGAAGAGGTCGGCGGCGCCCAGATCCTGCACCTTGCCGCAGTATTTTTCGCCGATGGCGGCCGCCTCGTTTTCGCACCAGGCGATATCCGATTCGATATATTGATCGTCGGTTCCGGTGTAGAGATCGGTGAGATCCCAGATAACGTCGGTCGTACCCAGCAGGTCGTTCTGTTGCTGTATGTCAGCCATTTTTGTGTCCCCTCACATCCGTCAACGCAAGCCGGCAATAAACGGGCCGACCGCTTCCGGCCCTTGGCTGTCGACCAGCCGGATGGTCTCCGAGCCGATGACCGCGATATCGGCCTTGCCGGTTATGGCCGCGACATCCTCGCTGTTGCGGATGCCGAAGCCCACCGCCAGAGGAAGCGAGGTGGCGGCCCGGCATCTGGCCAGATAGGTCGTGAATTCCGCACCGAATTCGGATTGTTTGCCGGTTACCCCGCGGCGGGCGACGCAGTAAATGAAGCCGGCTGCCGACCGGTTGAGGGTGGCCATCCGCTCGTCGGTCGAGGTCGGGGCGAAAATAAGCACCGGGGCGATCTGATACTCCTTGGCCAGGCGGAAGAATTCCTCGCCCATTTCCGGCGGCAGGTCGGGGATGATAAGGCCCTGGATGCCCGCTGCGCGGCAATCCTTGAAGAATTTCTCCTCACCGTATTTGAAGACGATGTTGTAGTAGGTCATGAAGAGAAAGGGGATGTCGTAGGTGCTGGTCATCTCGGCGCCGAAGGCCAGACAGTCCGCGACCCTCGTCCCGGCGGCAAGGCTGTCCTGATTGGCTTTGAGGATGACCGGCCCGTCGGCCATCGGTTCGGAAAAGGGGATCTGCATCTCGATGCAGTCGACCCCGCCCGCCACCATCTGGGCGATAACCTGGCGGTTGACGGCAAAGGAGGGATAACCGAGGACGATATGGGTCATCAGCAGGATGTTGTTTTTGTTTTTGTTTTTATTTTTATTCAGCCGTTCGCGGAGGTTTTTTTCGAGTAACATTATACGCTCACCGTTCTGTCTTTCGTGATTGGAAATACTTTCTCAATTATTTTGAATATTCCCGGCCGCGGGCGATGATGAACTCCTTCCACGAAGGATCATCGAAGGCGTGGGCGATGGTGAAGATATCCTTGTCGCCGCGGCCCGACTGGTTGATGATAATGGCCTCGTCCGGACTGAGTTGGGGGGCCTCCTTGAAGGCCTGGACAAAGCCATGGGTCGATTCCAGGGCGGGAATGATGCCCTCCATGCGCATGGTCAGATCGAGAGCCGCCATCACCTCGTCGTCGGTGGCCGATTCAAAGCGAACCCTCCCTTTTTCCGCCAGATCGGCGAGGATCGGACTGACTCCCACATAATCGAGCCCGGCGGCGACCGAATGGGTTTCGAGCATCTGCCCGTCGCTGTTTTGCAGAAACATGGTTTTGTAGCCCTGGGCCACTCCGGGGCTGGCATCCCGACCGCACAGCCGTGACGCGTGCCGGCCCGAGGCAAGCCCTTTACCGCCGGCTTCGACGCCGATAAGTTCCACCTCGTTATTCTCGAGAAAGCCCTGGAAGATTCCCATGGCGTTCGAGCCGCCGCCGACACAGGCATAGATTCTGGCCGGCGCTTTGCCGTGCTGGGCGATAATCTGCTTTTGCGCCTCCTGGCCGATGATCGACTGGAACCAGGAGACCATTTCCGGAAAAGGCGCGGGGCCGCAGGCGGTGCCGAGCACATAATGGGTCGAGTCGACATTGGTCACCCAGTCCCGGAATGCCTCGTTGATGGCATCCTTCAGGGTCCGCGAGCCGTCCTTGACCGGGATGACCGTAGCGCCCATCTTCTCCATCCAGAAGACATTGGGGCGCTGGCGCTGGACATCGACTTCGCCCATATAGATGGTGCACTCGAAGCCGAATTTGGCGGCCATGGTCGCAGTGGCCATGCCGTGCTGGCCGGCGCCGGTCTCGGCGATCACCCGCTTTTTCCCCATCCGTTTGACCAGGAGGCCCTGACCCATGACGTTGTTGGCCTTGTGGGCGCCGGTGTGGTTGAGATCCTCGCGCTTGATGTAGATTTTCGCCCCGCCGAAGTGTCTGGTCAGATTTTCGGCATAGGTCAGTGGTGTCGGCCGGCACGAATAGGTGGACATGATATCAAGATATTCCTGCCAGAATCGCGGGTCTTCCTTGGCCTGTTGAAAAGAGATTTTCAGTTGCTCAAATGTCTCGTGGAGGATTTCCGGGATAAACGCTCCCCCCCATTGGCCAAAAAAACCGTTCTGTTTCATTGTCTTCTCCGTGCCCATTTAA
>CAYTVF010000073.1:0-17854 GCA_964441345.1 uncultured Desulfopila sp.
GCCGAATTCCACCTCGCCGACCAGCAGGGTGGTCGGATCGAAGGTGCTGGTGGCCTTCCTGCCTGCCGGACTGGTGGAGGTGGCTGTGCCTGCCTGGTAATCGGTGATCGATGTGGTGGTTTTGCCGTTACGTTTGAGGGTTGCGGTGGTTGTCCGGGTGAGGCCGTCCGTATCTTCGACATAGGTTTTATCCAGGTCGAGCCGGAAGGTCAAGCCGGAGGGCGTCGAGGATGAAAGGGTTTGCGGGGTCTTGAGTTTGGATTTTTGGTCCAGGGTGTAGCGAATATCGGTTGTCATGCCGCATTGTTGTGCCGAATCGTCCAGATTCTGATTCTTCCTGACGAAGGTCGAGGTGTCGCCGCTCGGGCTGGTGGTTACCGACTTATAAACGCCGCCCGGTTCTATGGTGTCGAGATGGGAGACGGTATTGTTTTCGCTGCTGGTAATGGAAGCTTCGACAGCACCGTCGGAATAACAAACCTTATCCAAGGTCCAGATACCATGCTCGGGGTCTTCGGTGCCGATGACGTGGCCGGCATCATCAAAACTATGGGTTGAGATGAACCCCCCGGGATTGGTCATCGAGGTCATCAGGCCGTTGCTGGTATAGGCGAAGCTGTAGCCGGTGCCATCTTCGAAGTCGATGTCGGTCAGATTGTTCTCGCCGTCAACCGCCAGTCCGGTGCGATGGCCGGAGGGGGAGATGATGGCGGTTGGATTGCCGGCAGCGTCGCGATTGATGGTGATGGTGTTGTTGAACCGGTCGGTAACGGCGATGAGGCGGTTATTGGCGTCGTAATTGAAAGTTGTGAGCGTCTTGCCGGTATTGGAATCAACGGTTCGAAGATGGTAGCCGGCCGCTGAAAAGATATGGGCTGTATCGTCTCTGTCAGGGACATAGCTGTCAGTCTTTTCCAAACCGATTTTGCGGGCAAGTGCGAAGGGAGTAACTTTACGGATGCGATGATTGCATTCATCCGCAATAAAGAGATTGCCTGCTGCGTCAACAGCTACGCCTTTGGGATAGTCCAGTCTGGCACTGGTGGCAGGACCATTATCGCCGGAATATCCGTAACTGCCATTTCCTGCGACCGTGGTGATTATCCCGTTGGTATCGACTTTGCGGATGCGATGATTGGAAGGATCCGCAATAAAGAGATTGCCTGTTGTGTCAATAGCTACGCCAGATGGATAGTTCAAGCTAGCACTGGTGGCAGGACCGTTATCGCCGGAATACCACCACCTGCCATCTCCTGCGACCGTGGTGATTATCCCGTTGGTATCGACTTTGAGGATGAGAGAACTGACATCATCCGCAATAAAGAGATTGCCTGTTGCGTCAACAGCTACGCCATAAGGAGAGAGCAAGCTGGCACTGGTGGCAGGACCGTTATCGCCGGAATCCTCGTAACTGCCATTTCCTGCAACCGTGGTGATTATCCCGTTGGTATCGACTTTGCGGATGCGATTATCGATCGTATCCGCAATAAAGAGATTGCCTGTTGCGTCAACAGCTACGCTCCGGGGCCAGTCCAATCCGGCACTGGTGGCAGGACCATTATCGCCGAAATATTCGTAACTGCCATTTCCTGCGACCGTGGTGATTATCCCGTTGGTATCGACTTTGCGGATGCGAAGATTGGAAGGATCCGCAATAAAGAGATTGCCTGTTGCGTCAACAGCTACGCTCCGGGGTGAGTCCAATCTGGCACTGGTGGCAGGACCATTATCGCCGGAATATCCGTAACTGCCATTTCCTGCGACCGTGGTGATTATCCTGTTGGTATCGACTTTGCGGATGCGACTATTACCTGAATCCACAATAAAGAGATTGCCTGTTGCGTCAACAGTTATGTCAAGGGGATATCTCAATTCGGCACCGGCAGCAGGACCGTCATCGCCGGAATCCCCGACACTGCCATTTCCTGCTACTGTAGTAATGACAGGCACATTGCTGTTTGCGATGTCCGAAGCTGAGGTACCATCTCCTCTCAGCATGAGTTTTTCCTGGAACAGGTGATTATGGTTGGAAAGACTCCAGCCGCTGCCAAATTGTTTTCCTTCGTACCTGGAGACACTTACATCAAACCGTTTCCATGAAGTAACTTCACTCCGTGCCCGGACCCCCGTCACCTCCGAACCTGCCTGGGCAAAGGCCCGATCAAAATCACCGCCTCGCATATAGACCGCATCATAGACAAAACCTATATTCACCCGGCCAATAGCCCCGCCCTCCACAAAGTTGCCGAGCTGATCCCGGCCATCCCAGATAAACTCGGCGCTCTGGTTGGGTTTCGGTTCCAGGGTGTCCTGAAAGGTGTTGCCGGCAATTTCCAGGTTGACGATTATCGATTTGAGCGAGGCGGGGACCGTATCGCCGCTGGCCACGACGGATATTACATGCTCGTATCCCTTCACCCGGTTGGACGCATAGTGCAGGGTCAGGCCGGTGCCGGGGATGGCAATATCCTCGTGGAAGACCCGGGTCTTGTGCTGCACGTACGAGTTGGTGTTCGAGCAGTCCTCCTTTGCTTTGTTCTCGGGGTTCGGATCGGGGGCCGGGCCATTCGGCGCGACTGCATCGGCCGGCGGGCCGTAGGGCCAGTTGCAGTCCCAGGGGGTGAAGTGCGTGACTTCGGCCCGCCAGAAGGTGGCGCCGGGCTGGAAACGGCCGGATGCGGTCAGGCCCCGCACTTCGTCGCTGAAGGAACCGTTGTTGTTCAGATCGTCGGGCTGGCCGTCGCCGGTCGAATCGAGACCGTCGGCAGTGCCGTCGCTGTCGGTATCGAGCAGGCGGACCACCACGCCGTTGTCCGAGGGGATCCATTGCGCCTTGTCGCGGTCATAGTAGCCGACCGGCACGACCTCGCCGACCGCAAAGCCGAGGAAGTTGTCGACCCACATCGGCACCGGCTTGGCAAACCGGACCCGTTCCGCGCCGTCGACCTGCAGTTCGCTGCAGTAGGTATAGGCGGAGTTGGGCGGCAGCTTGGCGGGCATCGATTCCTGGGTTGGGTATTCGGTGGCGCGGACGGTGACCTTCTGCAATGGTTGGACATCCTTGCCCTGCTCGTCCAGCAGGAAGGCCTGGTTGTCGCCGGTGAAGACCATGGTGGCGGCGCGGCGGCCGAAACTGTCGGTCACTTCGGTTGCGGTATGGGTGACGACGGTGGCCGGGTTGCTGTCAAAGACCACCGCGGTTGCCACCGGATCGACCGGCAGCAGGCGAATGGGTTCGACTATCCCGTAGTCGTTCCAGCCGACGTAGATTTGGCGGTGGGAGGTGATCCGTCCCTCCATCTTGAAGATGATCGTCAGGAAACCGCCGCCCTCAACCGGCAGGGTAAAACTGCCGTCATCCCCAGTTGCTGTTGTGCCGTATTCGGCATGGCCGTGGACGGTCACCGCCACCCCGGCCAGGGTGTGGCCGGCTTCATCCCGGACCTTGCCGGTTACCAGGGAGAATCTTTTTTTATCATAGGTGGCGACGGTGGCATCGTCGGGTACCAGGTTGTTGTACTGGGCGCCGAACGAGCCTTCCGGCTGGGGTTCCGGGTTGCCGGCAACCTGGACGGTTACCGTTGAACTCACCGCCCCTTCGGTACCGGCGCCGGTAATGGTATAGGTCGTGGTGGCGGTCGGGGCGACGGATTGCGAGCCGGTCAGGGTGACCGAGCCGATACCGTTATCGATATGGACGCCGGTCACTTTTTTCGAATCCCAGGAAAGCAGGGTCGAACCGCCGAGGGCGATGCTCGCCGGGGAAGCAGTGATGGCAACGGCCGGCTCCACTTCTTCCACCGTAACAACTGCCTCGGCAGAGGCGGTTCCACCACGGCCCACGGCGGTGATGGCATAGCCGGTGGTTGAGGCCGGCGTAACGCTTTTCGAACCGCTGCAGCCGACGTTGCCGGCCTCGGGCGTTATAGCGGGCGTTAGAGTACAGGTGTCGGCGTTGGTGGTGCTCCAGCTCAGGACGGAAGCTCCGCCGGGGGCGATGGTTGAAGGAGCGGCGCCCAGGGTCACGGTCGGCGGCGGAACGGTGACCGAAACGGTGGTTCGGGCTTTGGTCGTCCCGCCGGGGCCGGTGGCGGTCAGCGTATACTCGGTGGTGGTTGCCGGGGTCACGGTCAAGGTTCCACTCGGACCGACGGCGCCGATGCCGGGGGCGATGGTGACGCGGTCGCCATTTTTCGTCGACCATTTCAGAGTGCCGCTTTCACCGAGCAGAATGTCGGATGGTCCGGCATTGAAGACGATTTCGGGCGGCGGTGAGGCAGGTCCCCGGCAAGCAGGAAGGAAAAAAGCGGCCAGCAGACAACATAGCAGGGAAGTGAAAAGTCGATTATTCATGTCTCATGCTCGGCAAGATAATGTGACGGGACAGTATCGGGAAAAGAAATTTCCTCTAACCGACAACAATTTGCACGGAATCAAGACAACTTGCACATACCTGTGAAATGCCTTAGCATGACTCATGCCGTTATTTTAAAAAAATGAAGATATCTCCAAAAAAATCTTCTCCGCCTTGTTTTCATTCATGAAAGGTCGATTGTTTAGCGGATCCGGAGTGACCGGCCGGAGAGATCCTCGGCGTTTGCAAAAGGCACAGTACGGAAAAACCGGACTGAGTACGGTTTTTCCGTACTCCTGTCCAGTTTTTCCGTACTGTGCAGTGCCGATAAAAAAGGACTTTCCTGTTTTTTGATGAAAAAACGGTTAGAAGAGGGCTATTTTGTAAAAAAAAGGAGGGAGTGTTGCTATGTATTCGTCGGTTGGGAAGCGGTAAGCTTAGTTTTTCAGGTCCAGTTCGGAAATGTCGAGTATCGATTTCGGCATTTCCTTTTTTATCTGCACGCCCAGTTCCCTGAGCTGCTCGGCATGGGCGACGAGATTGCCGCGGCCCCGGGTCAATTTGAGTAAAGTAGTATCGTAGGTTGCATGGCAGGTGGCCAGCTGGCGGCCGATTTTCTCCATCTCCTCGACAAAACTCCGGAATTTGTCGTACATCAGCCCGGCCCGCCGGGCAATCTCCAGGGAATTCCGGCTCTGGTGCTCGTACTGCCAGATGTTTTCGATGGTCCGCAGGGTGGCCAGCAGGGTGGTGGGGGTGACGATGATCACATTGTGGGCGAGGGCCTCGGCAAAGAGGTTGTCGTCCTGCTGCATGGCGACGGTGAAGGCCGCCTCGATCGGCATGAACATCAGGACAAAATCGAGGGAGTGAATCCCGGCGAGGCCGGGGTAGTTCTTCTGGCCGAGGGTGGCGATATGGTCGCGCACGGCCTGGATCAGCTGGCCGAGATAGCCGGCTCGTTCACTCTCCTCGTCGCAGTTGACATAGCGTTCCCAGCTGATCAGGGACACCTTGGAATCGACGATGATATCCCGCCCTTCCGGCAGATGGATGATGACATCCGGTTTCAGCAGCCGGTTATGGTGATCGCGGAAACCGCCCTGGGTCTCGTATTCATGGCCGAGGCGGAGGCCGGAACGTTCGAGCACCCGGCCCAGGACCAGCTCGCCCCAGTTGCCCTGGACTTTGGTGTCGCTTTTCAGGGCGCGGGTCAGATTTATCGCCTCCTGGTTGATCTGCTGGTTGAGGTCGCGCAGCTGGAGGATCTCCGCTTTCAGGGAGAGGCGTTCGCGGCTGTCGTTGCGATAAATCTCGTTGATTTCCTGCTTGAGGGCGGTGAGCTGGTGGTTGAAGGGTTGCAGAATCGCCTCCATTCTTTCTTTATTCTGTTCACCGAACCGGTCGCTTTTTTCATCGAAGATCCGTTGGGCCAGACTGGCAAACCTGAGGCTCAGTTCTTCCCGGGCATTTTCCAGGAGCTGCAGTTTTTCCGCAGCATGTTTTCGCTCATTCTGCAGCAGGGCGACAAGTTCTGCCGCCCGTATTTCCTGCTTGGTGCTGCGCTGTGAAGCGGTTTCGGCCTTGCCCTCCGCTTCGCCTGTTCTGCGTTCCGCCTCGCGTAACCGCTGTCGTATGCCTACAAGATGGATGAAGCCGAGCAAGAACACAAAAAATACCAACAGATAGCCGCAGGCCAGCAGCAGGACGAGGGACGGCAGGGTGACATCCTGTGGCAGAACGCTGTGGAGTGCGATGGTGAAAGCGGCGGCAAGATCATTCATGCGCCGCTACCGTGCCGGTCACATCGGCCAAGCTTTCTCCCTGCCGCCGATGATGTGCAGATGAATGTGAAACACCACCTGTCCTGCCTTCCTGCCGTTATTGAAGATGACCCGAAAGCCGTCGGCAACGCCATTCTCCGCGGCCAGTTTGGACCCGATGCGGATAAGTTTGCCGATGAGTTTGTCGTCTTCTTCCAGGGCATCGACGGGCGCGGCGATATGTTTCTTGGGGATAACCAGAAAATGCACCGGGGCCTGCGGGGCGATATCCCAGAAGGCCAGTACTTCATCGTCTTCGTACAGCTTTTTGGCGGGGATTTCGCCAGCTACGATCTTGCAAAAGATACAGTCGCTCATTGCCGGGTCTCCTTGTTGAGTTGTCGCCCTGTTCCGGGCGGGTTGGGTACTATCGGTATGATACTGCACTGTTATATACAACAATGGAGCAATTTCGTAAACTGCTTGCTGAACAGGCGTCCTGTCGGTTGTGATAAAACGGCGACACCACAAAACGGCGTCTTCCTGAAGGCGCCGTTTTGTGGTGTGAAAAGTAAATGAATTACTTTACTTGGAGTAGTTGAAGGTGAGCTTTTCGTCGCTTACGTCAACCAGCGCTTCGCCGCCTCTAAGGAGTTGGCCAAAGAGTATTTCTTCGGTCAGGCTGTCGCCGATTTCCTTCATGATCAGCCGTCGCAGCGGCCGCGCGCCGTAATCCGGATCATAGCCCTTCTTGGCGAGATACTGGCGGGCGGTATCGCTGAGCTTGATGGTGACCCGTTTTTCCGCCAGCTGCGCTACGAGCTCGCCGATCAGCTTATCGACCACCCGCAGGGTGGCGTCATGGTTCAGCGGACTGAACGAGACAATCGCGTCCAGCCTGTTGCGGAACTCGGGGGCGAACAGTTTGGTGATCGCGGTCTGGTCCTTGCCTTTCTTGCTGCTGACGAAGCCGATCGCCCGGCCGGCCAGTTCGCGCGCGCCGGCGTTGGTGGTCATGATGAGAATGACGTTGCGGAAATCGGCCTTCCTCCCGGAATTGTCGGTGAGGGTGGAATGATCCATCACCTGCAGGAGAATGGAGAAAATATCGGGATGCGCTTTTTCGATCTCGTCGAGCAGCAGCACCGAGTAGGGATGTTTGCGAATGGCCTCGGTGAGCAGCCCGCCCTGGTCGAAACCGACATAGCCCGGCGGCGAACCGATGAGTCTTGCCACCGCGTGTTTCTCCATGTACTCGCTCATGTCGAACCGCTCGAAATGGACATTGAGGATGGCGGCGAGCTGTCTGGCCACTTCGGTTTTGCCCACCCCGGTAGGGCCGGCAAAGAGGAAGCTGCCGGTCGGCGAGTCGGGGTTGCCGAGTCCGGCGCGGGAGCGCTTGACGGCTTTCGTTACCGCCCCGATGGCCTCATCCTGGCCGAAGATCACGCCCTGCAGCCGGACATTCAGATCTTTGATGTCCTGCAGTTCGGCATGCGAACTGGATTTGGCCGGGATTCTCGCGATCCGCGACACAACCTTTTCAATGTCGCCCACTTTGACGACTCCGCCCTGCCTGCCCTCCAGCCGGAAATAGGAGCCGACCTCATCCATCACGTCGATGGCCTTGTCCGGCAGGAAACGCTCGTTGATAAATCTGGCCGACAGTTCGGCCATCGCCTTGATGGCGTTGTGCGAGTATTTGACGTTATGGTGCGCCTCGTATTTATGCTGCAGTCCTTTGAGAATGAGATGGGTGTCGGCGACGGATGGTTCCTCGATATCGATTTTCTGGAATCGCCGCGACAGCGCCCGGTCTTTCTCGATCTGGTTCTTGTATTCCTCGTAGGTGGTCGAGCCGATGCAGCGCAGGATGCCGGCCTGGAGCGCGGGTTTCAGCAGATTCGAGGCGTCCATCGAGCCACCGCTGGTCGCTCCGGCGCCGACGATCGTATGCATCTCGTCGATGAAGAGGATGGCGTTTTCCTTTTTCTCGATGGCGGACACCACACTCTTCAACCGTTTTTCAAAGTCGCCGCGATATTTGGTGCCGGCGACGAGCGTTCCCATGTCAAGCAGGTGGATCTCGACGTCCCGCAACAGTTCGGGCACCTTCGGTTTTTCGCCCTTGGCCCTGGCTTCCTTGTCTTCGTGGATGCGCAAGGCCAGTCCTTCGGCCATGGCCGTCTTGCCGACTCCGGGCTCGCCGACGAGCAGGGGGTTGTTCTTCTTGCGGCGGCAGAGAACCTGCATGATGCGGCTCAGTTCGTCGTCGCGGCCGATGAGCGGATCGATTTTCCCCTCGGCCGCATAATGGGACAGATTGATGGTAAACTCTTCCAGCGCCTTGGCATCCTTGCCGCCCCCCTTCTGCGGATCGGGGCTCTCCGGCGGCGACGAGAAGGGCTCCTTCTGCAGGCCGTCGGCGGGGAGTTCGTGGGAGATGAAGTTCATCACCTCCATCTTGCCGATGCCGACTGAAGTAAGGAAAAAGACCGCATGGGACTCTTCCTCGGCCAGGATCGAAACCAGCACGTCGCCGCTGTCGACCTGATTTTTCCCGCAGCTCTGCACATGGGCGACAGCCCGCTGCAGCACCCGGTTGAAGGCGATGGTCTGGGCCGGTTCGGAAACGCCGGTGGTCGAAAATTTGGGGATTTCGCGGATGAAAAACTTCTCCAGCCGTTCTTTTAGAATCTGGGTCGAGCCTCCGCACTGATCGATAATGTAGCTGGTAAGCTCGTCATGCAAAAGGCCGTAGAGCATGTGTTCGACGGTCACATACTCATGGTTGTGGTTTTTTGCTTCTCTTATGGCCAGTATCAGTGCTTTCTCTAGTGTCTTGCTCAGCATAATTATCCGGGTTCAGTTGTATGAAGGGGGCTTCCCCCTGTTATGCCGTTTCCATTGAACAGCGTAATGGGAATTCGTTTTTTTTTGCCAGTTGATGGACGATCGAAATTTTAGTTTCACAGATTTCCTTGGTATACACGCCAGCTACCCCAACTCCCTCGTTATGGACATTAAGCATTATTTGAGTGGCGTCAGGGGTCGATTTATGAAAAACGGTTTCGAGTATGGCAATGACGAATTCCATAGTCGTGTAGTCGTCGTTGTGCAACAGCACCTTGTAGAGAGGCGGTTCTTTGGTCTCGATGGCATCCTTAGTGGTTACGGACTCTTGTCTGTGGGTCTTGGGCTCTGTCATGGGTATTTTTTTTTAGTATAAACGTCTGTCGAAACAGGGAGAGGTTCGATCAATCATGGTCCATTTCACTTGTAACATAATATCAAATAGAGCAGTTTCAATATACCATACTCTCTCTTTTGCCGGGAAGCTTTGGCGCACCTTTCAGCATGGCCAGGAAAAGTTCTTCCAGGATCAGCCGGGAGGGGAGCGATGAACCCTTCAGCCGAAATTCCGCGGCCAGCAGCAGGGCCAGCCACCTTTTCAGGCCGGAACAGGAGTATTCGGAGGCCTTGGAAAAACTCATGAAAAGGGCATAGGGATGGCCCTGCAGCAGCTCGGTCCATTCGCCTTCCGCCTTGAGGGCGGGGAGGTAACTGTTCTGGAAATCCCTGGCATTCATGCCGCTCCGCCAGGCCGGGGAAGACCGCTTCTGGAGCGAACGGTAAATCAGCTGTTTTCTCAGGAAATTGCGCATCGTCGCCAGGATCGCCAGTTCATGAATCCCCTGTTCGAGGAGGCGCGAGACCAGGGTGAGGGTTCTGGCGGTCTGCCGTTTGCTGAGGGCGTCGGTCAGCTCATAGAGGGCGTCTTCGCGGTTGCGGGCTACCATTACCTCGATGTCGGCACCGGTGATAACCGGCCGGTCGCCGGCATAATGGGCCAGCTTTTCCGTCTCGACCACTACCGCCACCGGATGAAATCCTACCCGTTCAAAGAACATCTCCACCGCTTGCGGCTCGATTTTTTTGTGAAATTCCGCCAGGGTTTTCTGCATCATCTCCCGGAGGATGTCCTTCTGCTCGGTCTGGGCGGCGGCGCCTGCGCCGGTGGCCACGGAACAGTCGACCACGGTGCCTTTCTTTTTCAGATAGGTGAACAGGCGCTGGCGTTTATCCACCGTTTCGGCGGTCAGCAGCAGGATATTGCCGGCCGGCAACCCCTTGTCGAATGCTTCGATGAATCGGTCGGCAAGCCCCGCGCCGCCGGCCCGGGTGGGAGCCTCTCCCTCGCCGACGAGTTTGTCGGCCCAGTCGAGGCTTTCGCCGGGCTTGTCGAAATCAAAGACCTTTCGCCATTCCGGCCCCGGGATTTCCGTAAAGGTTGCCGGACCTTCGGCTGTGACTTCAGCCGCCTGGAGCATGCTCTGCAGGTACTTGGCGGCAGGGCCGGGGCGGCCCGCCTGGAAGGCCTGAACCGCCTTGGCCCAGATCTCCGCCACCACGGTTTTGCTGTGAAAAATCCGGCTGTCCGAAACCCGGTAGATCTGGCGGCCGGGGAGCAGGCTGAAGCTCATCAGCCGGGAAAGGGTCCTGCCTGAATCTTCCCGGTCGCCATCGATGGCATGCACTGCGCCGGGCCGGCCGGCAAGGAGCTTTTCCTGGACCAGGTCGGCGGCTTCCCTGCAGAGAAACCGTTCGCCGAAAAAGAGAAAGACCTGGGCGTCAAGTTCCGGTGAACCTTGTTCGAGCAAACTTGCCAGGTCGGTTCGTTTAATGAGGGTCATGGTGTGTTGCCATTTGGTATATCAGACTGCATGGGTGATCTCAATGTTGTTCACGACCTTCCGCCAGTCGATCACTATAGGACTTTTTGCCGAGAAACGAAAGAGCTGAATCAGGCCGTTTGCTCCTGCCCGATCGATCGACTTGAGGAGGAGGCGCAGTTCTTCCCGATCGCCTGGCGGGATTGTGCCGGGACCGAAGGTGGTGGAGAGAGAAGGGCTGTAGCCGTTGTCCTGCAGCGCCCGGCAGTTGGAGAGGAAGGAGCAGCGCCCGTCATCGTCCTGCTGGAAGATGGAGAGGCTTTTCAGTGCGTGATCCGCTGTCCATTCGGGGAAGGGAGTCCGGAGAAATTCGCTCAGATCGATGCGTCCGTTTTTTGTCACCATCCCGGCGATTTTCGCCCGGTCTGCCGGGGCCAGCAGAGAGGAGCCCTGTTTATCCAGATAATACTGGAGGATGGCCTGGATCTGCCTGGAAAAGATCGTGTTTTCACTTTCTCGTAGGTGAGAGTTTCCCCGCTTAATCGTTCGACGACCGATCCGGCGTTGTCGCCGCGCATATCAGGCAGCCGGCAGAATGCCCGGAGAGCTCGCAGCTGGGTGTAGCTCAGGGTTTGGATGAGAGGGGTGGTCTTTGCGACGACAGCTTGCTTGATCCCCGGGAGAGCGGCATAGAGTTGCAGCGTTTCCCGGCAGCCGATCTCCTCAACCGGGGAGCCGCCCGGGCAAGGTTTTACCGGAAGACAAACGGCCAGGACAACAAGCAGCAGAGCGACCTGCCCGATGGGGCGGCGCAGGAAATGGCTGGGTGAAGGGTTCGGCATAAAAGTTCATGCAGTACAACAAAAAAGGCAGAGCCAAATGAATGACTCTGCCTATGAGATCCGGTGATGAGAGAGAATCAATCTTACCTTCGTCGCCCGACAACACCGGCCAGACCGATAATGCCGACTCCGAAGAGCAGCATGGTTGCAGGTTCCGGGACTGGATTGGGGGCATCGATTGTTTTTAACGGTCCCACAAAGTTACCTGTATCAGTAGGGAACGATTTCTTGTGGCCGTTGCCATTAATAGTTCCGTAATTAAATGTCAGGGTATCAAGGAAGCGCCCTGTCAGATCAGTAAATTTGACGGTAATCGAAGCCCTGTTCATATCGGTACCGCCCGGTGTGATGTTAGACGTCAGTGTGTCGAAGTCGACATAGAATCCCCAGGCTTCATCTCTGGTGAAGTCGGTGAATTTCAGGGTGGCTGATGTCCCGCCATCCGCGATGTCATTGCCAAGCAACCCGGAGTATCCAACCTCGGAACCCGCGATTGTTTTATAAAAAGGTTTGATGATGCTATCTTTAAAATGATCATTGATTAAACCGACAGCCTCCTTTAAGGGTGTATCGAGGCCATCAAACGCACTCCCACCGGTTGTCGTATCAAACTGCATATTCCATCCCAGTTTAATATCTACCTGTGATAACAATACGCCTGCGTCAGAGGTGTTGTGGATGCTGAAAGCACTATCTTGTGTTTGGATTTCCGCCTCAAAGCCAATGGTGATTTGATTAGCGCTTGCAAAAGTCGGAATGAGAAGTGCAAATGCGCAAGCAACGACTAACATGCTTAAATTACGATTCGGACACAAAATCATACATTCTCCGGGATAAGTGTTGGTTCTGCTACTTTTCATTGTGATTTTCCGGTCTCGACCGGCTTACCGCTGCCAGCTAATCGACACATCACTAGCAACTGCAGTGCCAATTTCAAGAGTTGGAAAAAATAAAAGTTCAGCGCGTATTTTCAACATGATATCATAATGTTTAGAATGTACACTGAGTCACTGTTTTCCGCAATACAGGAGACCAAGAGAGGAAAGTTCGAAAAAATGGATTTTTGTTTCCCGGATTTCCGGAAAAAACAACGGGTGCTGCGGTGCATGCTGACGGGGTCGATATGCGGCTATCGCGGATTTGTCATGAAATTATCCGGCCTCTGGGAGAAAAAATCTTTTCAGTAAGGCGGTTCGGTGATACATGAAATGATCGGGGAGTGAAAACCGACAACTGCCATGAAAATCCCACGCCGGAATGATCCCTGCTGGTGCGGCAGCGGCAGAAAATACAAGAGATGTCATCTGGAAGTCCGATGAACGGGGCGAGACAAGCCCGCTCGGAATGGAGAGAAAGAACATGAAAAAACCGACTGTTTTCGCGGGAAGCGTCAGTCCTTCACGATCGGTTCCGTTGCCGATCGGCCGGCCGGAATATGCAGCCACGGGCGTACCCGGCCCCTATAAACTCTCCTGCATCAAAGCAACCGACGACCAGATCGAGCGGATGCGCAAGGCCTCCGCTCTCGCCCGGCAGGTGCTGGATACGGTTCTGTCCGAGGTGCGTCCGGGGATCGCAACCGATGAACTGGACCGGATCGCCCATGAGCGTATCCTCGGCCTCGGTGCATATCCCAGCCCCTTGAATTATATGGGTTTTCCCAAGTCGATCTGCACTTCGGTGAACGAGGTGGTGGTGCACGGCATTCCCGACAGCCGGTTGCTGGTTGAGGGCGACATCGTCAACTGCGACGTAACGGTTTTTGCCCACGGGATGCACGGCGACTGCTCCGAGACGGTTTTTGTCGGCGAGGTGGACGCCGCGAGTAAAAAACTGGTCCGGGTAACCTGGGAGTGTCTGTTAAAGGCCATCGACGTGGTCCGGCCGGGCCAGCTGATCAATGCCATAGGGCTGGTCATCGAGGCCCATGCCCGGCAAAACGGTTTCAGCATCGTCCGGGAGTTTACCGGCCACGGCATCGGTGAGAGCTTTCATATGTCGCCCTATATCGCCCATTTTTACGAACCGGATAATCCCGCCAGGATAGAGGAGGGGATGACCTTTACCATTGAACCGATGATCAATGCGGGCGTCGCGGAGTGCGTCATCTGGCCGGACAAATGGACGGCGGTTACCGCCGATCTGGCCAGAAGCGCCCAGTTCGAGCATACCCTGCTGGTAACCCGGGACGGGGTGGAAGTCCTCACCGGGGGCAGGGAGCCCTGGTTTTTGCGCAAGCGTGAGCGATAAGGGGCTACCTGAGCCCTGCGTTGATCTGGAGCAGGGCACCGTTGCCCGGACAGAGATCCGCTTCGGTCAGGCTGTTCAGGGGGCGGAGGGTAGTGTTGATGATATCATGGGTTTCCATGATATCCGGATTGACATAGAGCAGTCCGGTCAGCAGCCGGCCCTTGGCTTTCTCCTCCTCCAGATTGTCCACCGCGCGGCGCCTGCTGGTAACATCCAGGCCGGCATCGGCCTTATGCAGATGAAGCACGCTGCCGTCATGCATGAGCACATCCTGACTGGTTCCTTCCGGGTAATTGGCAAGGATTTCCTGCTGGAGCGGAATGAAATCGAAGGTATTGGTCGCCTCGATATGTTCGCGCACGTACTCGTAGCTCTTGGTGGAGGTGGCGGTGTTGTTGAAGGTCACGCAGGGCGAGATGACATCGATGAAGGCCAGGCCGCTGTGGGCGATGGCGCCCTTAATGAGCGGCACCAGCTGCTGTTTGTCGCCGGAGAAGCCGCGGGCCACAAAGCTTGCCCCGAGCTGGATGGCCAGTTCGCACAGATCGATGGACGAATAGGGATTGGGCACGCCTTTCTTGCCGGCCGAGCCGCGGTCGGCGGTGGCCGAGTCCTGGCCCTTGGTGAGGCCGTAACAGCCGTTGTTCATGCAGATGTAGTTGAGGTTCAGGTTGCGGCGCAGGGCGTGGGCGAACTGGCCCATGCCGATCGAGGCGGTGTCGCCGTCGCCGGAGATGCCGATGTAGAGCAACTCCCGGTTGGCCATATTCGCCCCGGTCGCAACCGAGGGCATCCGGCCGTGGACGGCGTTGAAGCCGTGCGACCTACTAAGGAAATAGGCGGGGGTCTTGGAGGAGCAGCCGATGCCCGACAGCTTGACCACCCGGTGCGGTTCGACATCCAGTTCGAAACAGGCCTGGATGATGGCGTTGGTGGTCGAATCGTGGCCGCAGCCGGCACATAAAGTGGAGACGGCCCCTTCGTAATCCTTCCGGGTGAGGCCCAGGGTGTTCCTGGCGGCTTGTGGGTGACGGAAAACCGGTTTTTCGGTGCTCATTGCTGACCTCCATTGCGCTCTGCCAGGCATACAGGATTGCGATCGAAAAAGGCCTGAATGGCGGCCGTGATGAAATCGGCGGTGATGGGCAGGCCGTCGAAATTGAGGATCGACTCAAGTTTTGCAGGCAGCACTCCAGCCTCGTTCGTCAAAAGGCTCTTCAGCTGGCCGTCGCGGTTCTGTTCGATGACGAAGACCGTCTCGTGGCGGTCGATGAAGTCGATGACCTCGTCCTGGAAGGGAAAAGCCCGCAGCCGGAGCGAGTTGATCTTCATTCCATGCTGCCGGGCAAACCTCGATAAAGCCTCGTAGGCGGCATGGGTGGTCGTGCCGAAAAAGACCGCACCGAAGCGGCTCTGCGGGTCGCGGATCTTTGTCCGCGGCGTCGGCACCAGAGTGCGGGCGGTCTGCCACTTGACCAGCAGCCGCGCCATGCCCGCCTGATAGACCGGACTCTCCTCAGTATAGGCTGAATACGCGTTATGGGAAGTACCGCGGGTAAAATAGGAACCCTTAGTAGGATGGCTACCGGGATAGGTGCGCCAGCAGATGCCGTCGCCGTCGACATCCAGGTAACGGCCCCATTTTCCCTGACGCTTCTCCAGGTCGTCGGCGGAAAGCACCTTGCCGCGGTCGTACCGGCGGCTGTCGTCCCAGGAGAGCGGCGGGCTGACATGTTCGTTCATGCCGAGGTCGAGATCGCTCATGACGATCACCGGGGTCTGCAATCGGTCGGCTAGGTCAAAGGCATCGGCGGTCAGCTCGAAGCATTCCCTGGGATCGCAGGGAAAGAGCAGGATATGTTTGGTGTCACCGTGGGAGGCATACGCACAGGAGAGAAGGTCGGACTGCTGGGTCCGGGTCGGCATGCCGGTGCTGGGACCTACCCGCTGCACATCGATGAGCACCGCCGGAATCTCGGCGAAATAGGCAAGGCCCAGGAATTCGTTCATCAACGAGATGCCAGGGCCGGAGGTGGCGGTAAAGGCTCGGGCGCCGTTCCAGGCGGCGCCGATGACGATGCCGAGAGCCGCCAGTTCGTCCTCGGCCTGGAGGATCGCCACCTTGCGCCTGCCGGTCTCTTTTTCTACCCGGAATTTCGCCGCGTATTTCTCGAAAGCCTCGACGATGGAGGTGGACGGGGTGATCGGGTACCAGCCCGCAACAGTGGCACCGGCGTAAATCGCTCCGAGGGCGCAGGCCGAATTGCCGTCGAAGAGAATGTCGTCTCCCAACTTGTCGGTTCTTTGCACCGTAAGTCTGCAGGCTTCCGGGTGATGCTTCTTGGCGTAGGCGTAGCCTATCTCCAGGGCCTTGATGTTCGGCTCCCCAAGTTTTGGTTTTTTAGCAAATTGCCGCTCGATAGCCTCGGTGAGGATGGCGAAGTCGAGGTCGATAAGAAAAGAAAGCGAGCCGACGTAGATGATGTTTTTCAGCAGCTGCCGGAGTTTGGGGTGGTCGAAGGCCTCGTTGCACAACTCTGTGAGCGGAATACCGATCACCGTTATGTCGGTTCGCGTGAAGTCGGCCGAAAGTTCCTTGGTCGAGTCGTAGATGAAGTAGCCGCCGGGCAGGAGTTCCCGGTAATCCTGGAGCAGGGTCTGGCCGTTGACCGCGACCACCATATCGTAGCCGCCCCGCCGGCCGAGATAACCGTGTTCGCTGACCCGGACTTCGTACCAGGTGGGCAAGCCCTGGATGTTCGAGGGGAAGATATTCTTCGGGCTGACCGGCACGCCCAGCCGGAAGATGGCCTTGGCAAAAAGGTTGTTGGCGCTGGCCGAACCGGAGCCGTTGACGTTGGCAAAGCGGACGACGAAGTCGTTGATCCGTTCTATCTTGTTCATTTTATTTCTCTCCTGCCGCCCGCGATTTGTAGGTGTATTTCATCATTTCCCAGGAGGAGGTCGGGCAGCGTTCGGCGCAGAGGCCGCAGTGCAGGCAGACATTCTCATCTTTGACCATGACCCGGCCGGTGGGAAGTGGGGGCGAAACGTAGAGGTCCTGCTCTCTGTTGTCGGCGGGAGCGAGAAGCCGGGCGCGGAGGTCGTCCTCATCGCCGTTGTCGGTGAAGGTGATGCACATTTCCGGGCAGATATCGACGCAGGCATCGCACTCGATGCAGGTGGAATAGGTGAAGACCGTCTGCACGTCGCAGTTCAGGCAACGCGAGGCCTCGTGGTTTGCGGTCGGTTTGTCGAAGCCGAGTTCCACCTCGATCAGCCGGTCGCGCAACGATTTGGCCCGGTCGACGGTGGGTACCGCATGCCGCTTATCGACGGAGACGCTGCTGTCGTAGAGCCAGTCCTGCATGCCCATTTTCTGGCTGACGAGAGTATGGGCCGGGCCTGGCCGGTCGTGCAGATCGCGGCCCTGACAGAATAGATCGATGGAGATCGCGGCCTCATGGCCGTGGGCGACCGCAGTGATGACGTTTTTCGGGCCAAAGGCAGCATCGCCGCCGAAGAAGATATGGGGGACGGTCGATTGATGGGTGGTCCGGTCGAGCACCGGCAGGCCGTGGTCGTTCATCGTGAGGCCTAAGTCCCCCTCGATAAACGGAAAGGCGTTCATCTGGCCTACGGCCAGGATGACCTGATCGCAGGCAATGACAACCGGCGGTTCGGCCGAGGGGATGAGCCGGCGGCGGCCGTCGCGGTCGTAAACGGCGGTCATCTTCTGAAACTTCATGCCGGTGAGCCGTCCTTCTTCCACCACGAATTCGAGCGGCGCGTGATTGTCGATGATGGGAATGCCTTCCTCCAGGGCGTCTTCGATCTCCCAGGAGGAGGCTTTCATTTCCGCCCGCGGGCTGCGGACGATCACCGAAACCTCATCCGCCCCCAGTCGCTTGGCGGTGCGGCAGCAGTCCATGGCGGTATTGCCGCCGCCCAGGACCAGCACCCGGGGTCCGC
>CAYTVF010000074.1:0-17749 GCA_964441345.1 uncultured Desulfopila sp.
TTGCGGCTTCCCCCTCCCCCTAACCCCTCCCGCCAGGGGAGGGGGAACCTTGGCCATAGAGCTGAATGGATACGCGAGAGTTTTTATCTTTTAAGAAGTCGGACCATCGCTTCCGCCGCCGCTTTCGATGACGCAGGGTTCTGGCCCGTGACGAGATTGCCGTCGACTTCGACATGCGATAACCATTCCTCGACCTTGCTGTAAATGCCCCCATTGTTATGGAGCATGTCCTCAATCATAATTCTTCTGCCAGGTCCCAGAGCAGGCCATGTCCTCCGGGATAAAAAATCCCATCGAAATTTTCAGGACTCAGGAATTCCATGCGCTGGGTATTGGCAAGCAGTTTTTTGGCTTCATCGTCGTTCTGCAATCGTTTTGTTGTCTCCGTCTGAGCGTCTGGTTCTTCGCTTTGCGGATCAACCGGTGGTTGTCCTCCGGCGGGAGAAGCCAGGGTGATTTTAAAGTTGCTGTTGTCTTTGAAAACATAATAGGGCGCGGCAAATTCTTCCAGCCAGAAGCCCGTCTTGCGGCCAGTGTTTCCTAATTAAGCATATCAAAGGAGAGCGTCCAGCAAGAGCCATGCAGGGATATCCTTACCCATTATCATTGACGACACCTTTCGCCTGCTTTAATGTCATTCTCACGCCACATGATTACAATTCGACCTTATGCAGAAGCTGATTGGGCTGCCACATGGCAAATAATCGAGCCCGAGTTCCGTACTGGCAGGACGTACGCTTTTTCGCCCGAAATCACGGAGGCGGAAGCCCACAAGGTTTGGGTAGAGCTGCCGTCCGCAACATTTATTGCCGTGGATGAAGCCGACAATGTCCTTGGCACCTACTACATCAAACCAAACCAGCCCGCATTAGGTGCTCACGTATGCAACTGTGGTTACATCGTTGCCGAACACGCGCGAGGCAAAGGCGTTGCTTCCGCAATGTGCGCCCATTCCCAGCGTGAGGCATTGTCCCGAGGCTTTCGAGCAATGCAGTACAACCTGGTAGTCGCAACGAACAGTGTCGCAGTCCGGCTCTGGAAAAAGCACGGCTTTGCGGTAATCGGGACCCTGCCAAAGGCTTTCCGACATCCGCAGCTTGGCTTTGTCGATGCCTTTATAATGTACAAGCAACTGGGAGAATAATTAACGCAGGCTATACTGACCGGCAGGAGGGAACCGCCGCAAGAAAAACGGTTGGTTCCCTCCGGGTGTAGCCGGGCTCTTTCCTTCATTTCATCATATTGGGCAGAAACAGCACAATCTGCAGAAAAACCGTAATCATAACGGTCGAAAGGGCCATGAGGAGGAAGAAGGGAGCCGTATCCCTGGCGATGGCGAAGACATCGTCGTTATTCAGCGAACTTATGACAAAGAGGTTGAAACCGACCGGCGGCGTGATCTGCGCCAGTTCGATCATCAGCACCAGATAGATGCCGAACCAGACCGTGTCGAAGCCGGCAGCGGTGATGAGGGGCAGCACGATGGGAGAATCTCCGGAATGGCTTGAAACCGCTGCAGCCAGGAATGGTGCTCTGAGGATATGGGGTCGAATCTTTAACCGTGACACATCGGATTGTCAAAGATAAAGATGACCCCATAAATCACCCAATGAGTTCCATTGACTTCTTATTTTATGGCCCTTATAATAGGTCTATAAATCAGGTTCCAAAAGGAGTACCAAAAAGGAGGCTATATGTTGCAGGCAAAATTCAGCGTTGAAAAAACACACTCACAATTTTTAGATAACTTTAAGGCATTTGGATTTAAAGATAAAAGCGCCATGCTTCGTGCAGCCATAGAGCATTTCAAGAAAGAGAAGGAACTTGAAATCCTTATAAATTCCGCCGAACTCTATTCTGAGATATATTCTGAAGATGATGATTTACAAGAATTAACCGAAACGGCATTAAACGGATGGCCCAAATGACGGTGCTGAAAAGAGGCATGATTATTGACGTCAATCTTGATCCGAGCAAAGGTTCGGAAACTGGAAAAATCAGACCATGCATTGTTGTAACTAACGATATCTATAACGAAAGAGTCCCGGTTATCCAAGTTATTCCAATTACCGAATGGAGTTTGAAAAAAGCTCGAATCAAAACCAATGTCGAAATTGATCCTTCACCCGATAACGGCTTATCAAAAAAATCGGTGGCAGATTGTTTGCAGACGCGTCCAATAGACCACCGTCATAGGTTGGTCAAAATTCGTGGGCAATTGTCATTAGATAAGGTGCAGGAAATCAATCAGTCTTTAATAGTTGTCTTTGAACTGAATTCTTAGCCTAGCTGTAGAAGATATATCAGGTCTCGAAAAATCGCTTTTTTATGGAGGGCATGGGGTCAAATCTTTAACCGTGACACATCGGATTGTCAAAGATAAAGATTTGACCCCGTAAACACCACTGGATAAATGATTCTCGTTGATTCGTCCGTCTGGATCGACTACTTCAACGGCACTCGATCATCTCAAACGGATTGGCTCGATTCTTCACTCGGAGATACTCCCATCATCATCGGTGATCTTATCCTAACGGAAGTTCTTCAGGGATTTCAGAATGACAGGGATTTTAAAATTGCTAAGGACCTGCTTACAACCATTTCATTCGTACCAATGGGAGGACATGTGGGGTACTGATTGATTTGGAACCAATGAAACCAAGGGTCTCTGAATGAAAAGGTTGTGGAATGGTTAAAGAAAATTGAGTTTAGATTGAGGGTTTGTCTCAAATCAAGCGTAAAAGAAAAAACAGGATTTTTGTCGTTTTTGCCGCTTGATTTAAAACCGCTGAATGGTTGATGAGATGGCTATTGCTGCATCTTTTGTTGGTGGATCTTTAGGATTTTAACCTTTGTGGGAATGAACTCTTTTTTAGTCGGAGATAAACTGCTGACAATAACTATATCGGCATTTATAAACCTGTGCCCATGAACCTTATTGGGGTCTACCGCTTCATCAAGTTCGAATTTTGTCCTTTTGGCCACTTTTCCAGGAACAACCCCAGCCCACGAACGAGTAGAGCTTTCTCTATCGCTTGCCCAAATTTCAATTGGAGTATTCAAGAGAACTTCGTTGTCTTCCGTCTTTTCGGGTGGAACGTAGATCTCCGGCGCTTCCTTTATGAATGCAGGGGTTAACAGCAGCTCTTTGGATTCGTTAAACTCTACAGATGCGTCTGGTTCGAGATGGGCCGGGGCAATTGCCGCAATAACTTCCTTGGTCAATCTCTTTTTGTCTGGGGTCTTATGAAGTATAGATTTAATTGCTTCCTCTGAAATGTTCATGGTGCCACCAAGCTGAACTATGGCACCTTGTTGAGCTTCGATGTGAGGAATTGGAGCCTTGCTGCCCTCACTGATAAGAGCATTCTTAATGCCAAAACCAATATATGCGGCAACACCAAGGACAACTGCACCTGTAAGAAGTTTATTATTTTCTAGCATCTTAGCCACAACCTCTTTTGCTTTCGCGTAGTTTTCCGCATCCTTGAAAATCAGTCTTACTATAAAATCTTCTTTCAGGCTACCTGCTTCAATTTTTGCCACCAGGACTTCGATATCATCAATATAGAAGTCCTGGCATGATGCTTCGATGAATGGCCCAACCCTTTTTAACAGTTTTTCGTAACCAAGCAGAGATTCAACAAGTTTTTCAACAGGGACAGGATTTTTGTTGGTGAATTTTACTCTGTATGGAACGTCTATCACATCTAGCGTAATGTCCATAAATATTTCCCTTTTATGATTATCGGCAGAGGATCTGTTTGGCCACTTGGTAGCACAAAGTAGTAATTAATATCCTGTGAAATATTGTGGATTTGTTATACTAACTTGCGGCAAGTTTTCCATCGGAATCGGTTTGTTGGTTTTTTTTACGCCATTCGTTAAATGCCGGTATTTTCATTGATAATTCAGTTTCGAACCAGGTGCGCCAGCCTGGATATTCCGAAGTCATATCTCTGATCCAGAGCTTTATGTCCCTAATGAGCGGGTCTTCCAGATGGTTGACCTGGGTGGGTACCGGTCTTTTCTCCTCAGGCCGCATTGGTCCTTTGCCGGTTGCCAACCATTCGACGGAGACTTGTGCCGCCTCGGCCATAGCTACCAGCTTCTTTCTAGTCGGGTCGTTTACCTCTTCGATATATCCTTTGATGACGCTAGCGGATATCGAAGTTTTTCGAGAAAGAGCCGCCGCACTCCCCACAATATCGACGACTATCTGTAGTCGTTTGCCGAATGAATCTTCTGTCATGGCTCTTTCAGGTTCGTCTTACGAAGTTGAAAATGAAGTTGAAAATATATTTTTCTTTCAACTTGTCGACATAAGCTAACGATATCAAAAACATACCTTTCGCGGCTGTTCTGTATATCAAATTTTCAAGTTGAAAGTCGAAATATCGCTTGATCATGATTCGATATATCGATATATTGGTCTTAATACCTGTGAATAAACACACAGATTTTCATGTGCGATCATAGCAAAATCTACCAGTCAAAACAATGTGAGAATTTCTTGTTGTTTTGGACGGTAACCACGGGAGGACTCGGACGGTGAAAACAACTGAGCTGACAAGTAACGAAAGATACGTCGTCAATATGATCCTTGAGGAGGCGAAGAGGTGTCTTGTCTGGAACAGCGACCAAGGCAACTATGAGGATGACGCCGGTTTCATAATGACTCTCGAAAAAGATGAAATGGCGGCACTAACCAGAGCAATAAAAAAAATATGAGTGAATACAGGACACCGGCTGAAATCTGGATAAAGCGTTTGCCGCAAAACGAAGGCAAAAAAGTGGATGTTTTTTGCACGGTAAAGATAGAGCTTTTCCCTGCCCATTATTGGGCTGAGCATTGGGAGCCTGGGAGTGAGTTGTTTTTCCCGAAGCTGCCTTTGCATAGTGAGGCGCGGAAGGCGCACTGGGAGAGTCAGTTCCGAGTGCGGGTTAATGGAAAGTGGATGGGCAAGCGGGCCAAGTATGTGACCTATACCAAGGCGCAGATATTAGAGAGGTATTTCTGATGGGCGAAAACACTGTGGCAATTCGGCGAATAATCACCAAGAACGGCGTCTGTATAAATGGGAAATTCTATCTCTTTGACGGCATAGAAAAATATATAGGGGCTGAAGTTGAGGTCGATATTCCCGCCACAATGGCGTCGGAGCTGAACGGACCTTTGTTGGGAAAGACAGACAGCCAATCCAAGACAGAAGCCAAACGAATTGATCGTCTGGCTTCCGTACAGGATGTCGTAGAAGTGCTCCAGCGTCTGGAGGAAACTTGTAGCGACTGGGATTACAGGGACCTCGTTGCCGTTCTTGAGTCAGCTGCAAATATCTATTTCCTCGGCACTGCGCGGATCAGAGTTGAACTTCTAAAGTAGTGATTTGTTGCCTTCGTAGATCGAGGAGACTCCATCAACCATGGCTGAATATAGGTCCTTAACGGTTTCGGCTTGCAGCAGAGCCCTCTCCGCATTGTTTCGAGAAATGCATTCCAAAAAATGTTTGTCGCATTTGATTACCTCGACCGTCAAGTCTCGAGCTATCGACATAATAAAATCTCTTTTGTCCATGATTTTCTCTCCCTGTGTGAAATTGATGATCGGTTGGTCCCGGCCTGACAGAGTAGCGCAGGGAGAGAACTTTTCAAAGGTAATTTGATGGTTAAGCAGCTCGGCCTTTTTACACAGAGCAGTTTCAACATCACCCGGGAGCTGAAGGAATGCATGGCCGGGGTGGTAGCCGGAAGCGGTCTGTCGAGGGAAGAGTTTCTTGATCGGATGAATGCGCTCGCAGATCGGTTCGGGGTGCGGCTGATGAAGGGGAACGGGCTGGGCTTGACCATGGCGACGTTCGAGAAGTGGCTGAATCCGGCGGATAAAGAGCATGTCCCCTCCCCGGTGGTGCTGCCGGTATTTTGCGAGGTTGGCGGATCGACCGCCCCCCTGCAGGTGATGGCCGGACCGGTCAGGGGGATGGTGATCGGCGAGCAGGATGTGGTTCTGCTGCTGTGGGCGAAGGAATATCAACGGGCGAGAACCGCCCGACAGAAGATGAAAAAACTTGAAGCCGAGCTATGACAAACAAACCCGCCAAAAAGAATCGCAGACGCGCCTGGGCCTGGTTGGTGCGGAGAGGTATCCGCCAGGTGGACATCCAGCGGGAGCTGCGGCATAAACACATCACCCAGGTAAACGAGACCCTGCAAGGCACACGGAACGATCGGCGTGTGCTGCAGTATCTTTTCGAACTTGGATGCCCTGAAGAGTACCTCGATCTGCCAACCGATATACATAAGGACGCGCTATGAACATGATTTTGGATCAGCTGGAAACCGGAGTCGTTGTCGTTGGAGAAAAGCCGTTGACCAGGGATGAGTCGAGCCGGTTGGCGCTGCTTGAAAAGGCCATCCAGGACAACTTTCTCGGCTGGATGATTGTCGGTCTGTCTTTAGATGAGATTAACAAAAAACGGCTGTATCGCACGAGAGAAGGCCGAACCTTCGATAAATATTGCCTGCACACCTTGAGCATCAATGCCCGGCGTGCATACCAGTTGATCAACGCTGCCCTGGTTGTGGAAAATGTGAAAAATTTTACACAAACTGAAACTCAAGGTACTGATTTTATTACACCGAAAAATGAAGCCCAGGCAAAAGAACTGGCAATTCTTCCCCCGGAAGAGCAAGGCCCGGCCTGGGTCAACATAGTTGCTCAGGCTGGTCAAGCAAAAGATAAACTCACTGCCGGCAAGATAAAGAAGGCAGTCAGCAAGATCAGAGGCGAGAAGCTGACCAAGGCGATAAAACAGACCACCGAGCCGGATAACACAACCGAAGAGAAAAAGCTCCACATCTCCAAAGCGTTCGAAGCCGCCTGGACCGCCCTTTGGGAACAGGTCGAGAAGGAAAAACGGGCAAACTGGCGGTATACCTCAAAGGCGGTGGTGTACGAGCGGACAATGATCCTCCTGGAGGCGTTCCGCGAGACAGGAGTACAGAGCCCGCTTTCGACCCAGGGTGCGAAATGAACACCTGGCATACGGCAAAGGAACTGGCCGGACTGGACGGGATGCCGGGGACTATCCAGGGGGTGAACTGCAAGGCCAAAACCGACAGATACATAGCCCGGTACCGTCAGGGCCGGGGCGGCGGTAAGGAGTATCATCTTTCCTCGCTGCCCGCTGCCACCAAGGATCACCTCCATCGTCTCGCCATGGAGGCGGACAGCAGGAAGGATCTGGAGGAGAACGGAAAGAAGTTTGATGTCGCAATCGTTGGCGAGGAAGAAAATACCGATTTAAACAGCCTTAAAAAATGGCAACGGGATATCTTCAATGCCCGAGTGGTCCTGTATCGCGAGTTTGAACGGCTGCAGTCTACCTTCGGCACGACCAGAGCCTGGCAAAAGCTGGCGGCAATGGCCGAGTATGGAGAGCTGCCGGAACATCTGCAAAAACTGGTACCTGTCGCAAATGCCAGAAGAGGAGAAAAAGGCCGAACCCTGTCCAAATCGACCATCCTGGGATGGCACCGGATGGTTCAGGAAAAAGGTTTGATCGGCCTGGCGCCGAAGAGTGTTGAGAAAAAGACGGTACCTGATTGGGCGCCCTACTTTTTGAAATGCTATCAGAAGCCTCAAAAGCCCTCGGTCTCTGCGGCGATCGAGGACATGAAGGCCATACTTCCGCCTGAGATCCCGGTTCCATCACTTTCGCAGGTATACCGCTTTCAAGATAAACGTCATGCGGTCGACCGGCAAAGAGGCAGGCATTCCGCCAACTCACTCAAGCAATACCAGGGGTTTATTCGCAGGTCTGCGGAAAATCTATTGCCCGGGGATATCGGGCAATGCGACGGACATTCCTTCAAAGCCCGTATCGCCCATCCTGAGCACGGCAGGCCGTTTCATCCGGAAACTTGCGGCATCATCGACTGGAAGACCAGAGTGTGCACCGGCTGGAGCGCCTGGCTGTCCGAGTCGGCGATGACCGTTTCCGGGGCAATTATCCATTCCCTGCAGGTCACTGAAGAAAAGCCCTATGGCGGCACCTTTGCCATGCTCTACTTCGACCAGGGCGCCGGCAACAAATCGCACATGGTGAGCGATGAGGTCGTGGGCGTTCTGGCCAGGGCCGGAATCGATCCACGGGAAGGCCGCGCAGGCAACTCCCAAGGCCGCGGCCTGATCGAGAAATCAAACGTTTCTATCTGGATAAATGCCGCCAAGAAGCTTGAGACCTACACCGGGGAAGATATGGACAGCACCAAGGCCCGCAAAATCTACCTGGTCATGGACAGGGAAGTCAAGAAAACGGGGACGTGCACCCATAAGGACCTGCTCTCCTGGGAAAAATTCCTCCAGCTTTGCCAGCAAACGGTAGACGATTACAACCGCCGTCCGCACCGGGCATTACCCAAAATTACCGATCCCAACACCGGCCGCAAGCGCCATATGGCACCGCTTGAAATGTGGGCACAGTATCTCTATGAAGGCTGGCGGCCATCGGTCCTACCGCCTGAAATACTCGATGATCTGAGACAGCCGCAGATGATCAGAAAGGCAGTCAGGTGTGAAGTGTCGGTATTCGGCAATACCTATTATAGCCGAGGCTTGGAAGGATATCATGGGCATGACGTGATCGTGGAGATCGATGTCCATGACGCCAGGGAAGTGAAGGTGCGGGACATGACGCACAGGCTGATCTGCACGGCGCAGTTCGGCAAGAATGTGAGGGATGCCTTCCCCGTGTCACTGGTTGAATACAACAGGAAACAGCGGGAGAAGCGCAGGATGGAGCTGATCGACCATAAACGGGATGAGATCCTGGCGGAATCGCGTGGCTTTATCGAGCTTACTCCCGGGGCGGAGATGATCGAGCAGCACGGTTCATCGACCATCAAAGCCGACAAGGAGGCGCTGCTCCTGGAGATGAAAAGCAAGGCGACCGCCATCCAGATCCCCGAGGATGACAAAGGGAAATATATGTTCTGGAATGAGCTGGACGCCCGCATCAAAGAGCAAAGGGGGCTCAGTGAAAAAGAGCTGCTGTTCTACTCGTCATATCCGAACAGCGCCAGTTACCGGGCATTCAAGTCAGTGGCTGAAACTTTGGGAAAACAACAACAACGGCAGGCAATGTAAAAGGGCCGTGGAGGCAACCACGGCCCTTTTGAGAAGAGAGCAACAACAAACAACAGGAGGAATTATGCCAGGTTGGGAATCGGATTTCAACAGTCAATCAGATGGGGGCGACAGATTCGCCCCCATCACCAATGTCAGCCTCTGCAGCAAGGCGATGATGCGGGCGGTGGAGCGGCCTCTCCACCTGCCCGGATTCGTCTGCTTTTACGGGCCAAGCGGGTGGGGAAAAACTTTCTCGGCCACCTATGTACAGCTGAATCAAGGAGCCTATTACATCCACTGTCAGGAGAGCTGGACCAGGAAGGCCGTGCTCCTGGCAATGACCAAGGAATTGGGACTTGCCCCGAAAAAGACCAATTACGAGTTGATCGAGCAGATATGCCAGCAACTGGCATCCTCGAAGCGGCCTTTGATCATCGATGAATTCGACCACCTGGTCAACCGGGGCGCGGTGGAAATGATACGGGACATTTACGAGGGTTCCTTTGCCGCCATAATGCTTATCGGCGAGGAACTCTTGCCCGACAAGCTGAAGCGATGGGAGCGTTTTCATAATCGCGTCCTGGACTGGATTCCGGCGCAACCGGCAGACTTCGACGACTGCAGAAGTCTGTCGAACTTCTATTGCCATGAGGTGGCCCTTGCCGACGACCTGCTGCGTTTCCTGCTCAAGGAATGCAAAAGGGCAACCCGGCGAATTGTCGTCAACATCGAAAAGGCACGGGTCGCTGCTCTTGAGATTGGCGAGAATGAAATGGATCTGGCTTTATGGGAGCGCCTCGGTCTGGTCGTTTCCACCGGAGATGCGCCCAAAAGGAGATTCATCTCATGAACCGCAAACGAAAAGTTGGTCGCAAGCCCATGGACAAACTCAACGGCTACGATAGTCGAGAGGCCATGTGGGCAGTTATCCGGGAGAAGCAGACCTTTATGGTGAGAGACATCCACCAGGAGACAACGCTCGATATCTCCACGGTCAGGGACTATATCCGCGGGCTTGCCAATGCCGGATATCTCAGCGAGGAAGGCGATATATCAGGGAAAGTGTTCACCCTGATCCGCGATATTGGGATCGATGCGCCGAAGGTACGGAAGGACGGCTCGGCGGTCACCCAGGGCCAAGGCCAGGTCAATATGTGGAAAGCGATGCGCACCCTGCAGGTGTTCAGTCCGAGAGATCTGGCGGTTAATGCTTCGACCAGGACGTGTACGGTCCAGCAGGCGAGTGCCGAGGGTTATTGCCGACATCTCTGCCACGCCGGGTATTTGCGCCAGGACGATCATGGTTCGTATTTCTTCATTCCCCATATGTATTCGGGACCGAAGCCGCCGATGATCCAGCGGGTAAAGCGGGTCTGGGACCAGAACCTGAAGAAGGTGATGTGGAGCGATGACGGCCAGGGACGGCCTAATGCCGCGGGAGCCAGGGATGGCGGGAGCGGTGATGGAGGCAGCCATGATGGAGAGTAACCTGCTCGAATTGTTGCGGGATGCGGTGGCCGCCCAGGGGAGCCAGTCGAGAGTGGCGAAGATGATGGGCTATTCGTCCGCTACGATCAGCCAGGTGCTGGGCGGGAGCTATCAGGGTGCGCTGGATAGGATCCTCACCAGGGTCGAAGAGGTATTCGGCTCTCGGGTTGTGGGCTGCCCGGTGCTTGGCGATATCGTCCTGACCAAATGCGTGACTGAGCGGCGAACCCCGTTTTCCACGGCTAATCCGCTGCGGGTCCAGCTGTATCGGGCCTGTATGCGGTGTGTGAATAATACCGATCTGATCTGGGACAAAATTCAAAGGAGATCAAACCATGTTTGAAATAGCTGAAACGGCAAAGAAGATGATCGTGAAGTTGAATGAAATCCAACCGGCGGTAAGTGTTGCCGGGCTGGTTGAGGAGTCGGATGCAATCAAGGAAATGAAGGTCGATCTGATTATGCTGCTGCGCAATATCACTCCCGATAATCCCTGCATGGAGTGGGTCTTGGTGGCGCTGCGGCAGGATGTGTTGAGCAGCAGTGTCGCTCTGCGGGATTACTTGAATAGCGTGCATGCCGGCCCGGTTGAGATGGAGGATCATCAGCTCCGGCTGGCATTGTTGGCGGCTGAGTCGTTTGTCTTGCGGGGCCGGGATTATCTCGATTCGAAACGGAAAGCATTCGAACTCACTGGAGGAAAATATGGCAGAGCATGACAAGAAGCAGATCCCGGAAGGGTATATGGAGAACGCCCAGGGGCATCTGGTGCCGGTGGCGGCGGTGAAGGATATCGACAAGATCCGGGACGAACTGGTGAAGAAGATCGTGGCCTCGGCCCGCGAGGTCAAGGCCCTGCTGCAGGTGTTCAAGTCGGCGGCGTTTGACGAGATCGAGCAGTTTATCGAGCTGTCGGCCTCGGAGTACGACACCAGCCTGGGCGGCAATAAGGGCAACGTGACCTTGATGTCCTTCGACGGCCGGTACCGGGTGACCCGCGCGGTGGCCGAGTTTTTTGTGTTTGACGAGCGGTTGCAGGTGGCCAAGGAACTGATCGACCAGTGTCTGGGCGAGTGGACCGCATCGTCCGGGCCGGAGCTGAAGGCCCTGGTTAACGATGCCTTCAGCGTCGATCGGGCGGGCAATGTCAACGCCAAGCGGATCCTCTCCCTGCGCAAGTTCAATATCGAGGATCCACGATGGATGAAGGCCATGGCCGCGATCAACGACAGTCTGACCGTGGCCGGCAGCCGGGAGTATGTGCGGATCTATGAGCGGGTGCAGGATACCGACCGGTGGGAGCAGATCCCGCTGGATGTGGCGGGGGTGTGATGAGCAGAGGACAGGTGTCGGAGGTCAGAGGACAGAGCTTGCGGCGGGTGGCGATCATCCTGGCCGCCTACACCATGGCCGATTGTCCGATCGAGGCTGTCTGTGTGAGCATGGTTACCGATCCGAAACGGAAGGTGAAGTGCGGGTACTATCTGGGGTCGATGACCAATTGCAACGGGTCGGTGGTTAAGTGCGGATATCAGGAGAAATAATCATGGATAGAAAACCATACAAAAGAGGCCGAGAGCCCGAGATGGATTTACCTGCAGGGAAAACGTGTAACGACTGCGTCCATTTCCGAAGATGCAATGCAATATATGGGCATATTGCCGAGGATGAAGTCTGCGACTGGGCACCGTCCACGTTCAGAGAACCCGTGCCGTTTCTGAATAAATAACAAAGCGAACCCCCGGCCATGCCGGGGAGGTTGGTTATATGAAAGAATTCGAGATGGGAATTGTTATAGCGGCAGTGAACATAGTTCACCTGCATGATCAGCCTGGAATAGCAGCCGATGTCCTGAAGGATGCTGGGTTGCGATCATTTAATTGCTCAAACTTTTCTGAATATGACAAAGAGTCTTTTCGCAAGATTAACCATGAAAAAGGCATGGATTTAAAAGGATTATAGCACGCGAAACCCCGATCATGCCGGGGTCATCGGCGGGTGGTGCCGCCGGTCTGATGAGCAGCCAACGGAGGATAGCCAATGAAGCCAACAAAAATCAAACCAGGGACGAAACTCCTCTGGCCGTGCGGTCTCGGGGGGCAAGGCCGGATCATCGAGTTTATCAAACGAGTCCCCGGCACGAACGGCCGGCCTGCGCAAAACTATGTGCGGGTCAACGAGTTTGCCGGTCTGGACGGGCCTGACGATGACGGCACCGTCGTCATGAATGACTGGCAGATCCACCAGGCGGTGCCGTTTGTATCGAAAAGAAGATGAGCAACCCTAACCGGAGGATATCGACAATGACTACTAAAAATTGGATAACCAACACGCTGCCGGACTCGGACATGACCGTGCTGATCCGGCTGGGCGATGAGATTCTTTTTCTCTGGCCGGGCTTTCACGATGGCGAGCAATGGTGCGATGCCGAAGGGGCAACCCTGGATGTGCCCGTGCTCGGCTGGATGGAGCTCGAAGATGCCGCCGCCATTCTCGATACGGCCAGGCTGATAGGTGACAAGTCATGATCAAAACCGAGGAGAGCACCCAGGTAAAAGAAAACGTCTCGGTCGAGCTCCCCGGCTGTATCGCCTATCCGGCCGGCTCGGGCTGTCCGATCGAGTGGTGCCGCAAGGCGCGCGGCGACTGGTGCAAGGACAAGCACGGCATGTGCAAATGGAAACGAATTTAATGAAACTGATCTGCCCCTCCTGTGGAGCCATAGCCAGCGCCGAAAGCTGGAACAACGACACCAACTGTCGCGAGACCCTGCTGGTCATCAGCCGTCTGCCCGCTCCGCTGCCGAAAGCCGCCCTGGGCTATCTCTCCCTCTTCCGCCCGGGCCAGCAGTCCCTCACCTGGAAGAAGGCCCTGCGGTTGGCGCTTGAAGTCGAAGAGCTTACCGGCAAGGGTTTTGTCCACATCCAGGGCCGCATCGATCGCGACTGCCCGGCGCGGATCTGGGCGCAGGCCATGGAGCAGATGGTCGAACGGCGGGGCAGCCTGAGCCTGCCCTTGCCGAATGGCCATATCTATCTGAGCAAGGTCGCCTATGACCTGGCCACCGAGACCACCCGCCAGACGGAAACGAAAGCCGATGCGGCAAAAACATATACCCGGACCAGGCCCGCCGACGCCTCGCTCGATCCATTGGAAAAAGCCCGGCGGGACTGGGATGCACGAAACGCCGGGCAGGCGGATACTATACATTTGTCCAGTATCCCGCCAATCATCAAGGGGATGAAATGATGCAAAACTTGACAACAGCAGCAAGGTTCGGGTACGCTTTCCCTGTCATGGCAAAATCCATGGCCGGGTTTGACGGCCCGAGCAATAGGCGGACACACCGCCCATCTTTATCCGGCGGTATTTTTATGTCCACCGTACATAGCATTGCTCTTTTTTTAGGCAGGCTATGTGGGGAGCCCCCTGCAAAGGGCGGCTCGCCGGTTCCTATTGCCGGTCCGTCAACCCACATAGTCTGCCTTTTTGCGTTTGACGGCGCTGAAGGCGTAACTTTCCCTTCAATAGGAGCATTATTATGAACACCACCGCCGTAGTCCCCTTTTATTTCCAGGAAAAAGAGATCCGGAGCATTACCAACGAGCAGGGCAATCCGCTGTTTGTCGCCAGGGATGTGGCCAATGCTCTCGGCTATGCGAACACGAACGATGCTATCGGTCGGCACTGTAAGGGGGTCGTGAAAACTTACCCCCTTTTGACGCCGGGAGGCATGCAAGAAGTTCGTGTCATCCATGAGCCGGATCTCTATCGCCTGGTCGCCGGTTCGCATTTGCCCGGTGCGATCGAGTTCGAACGCTGGATCTTCGAAGATGTCATCCCCTCCATTCGCCGGACCGGCGGCTATACCCCACCCGGCCACGATCCGGCCCAGGACAAGCTGGTCGCCCTGCAGGAAGAATGCCTTGAGCTGTATCGCATAAACCAGACCTTGCTGACGGAGAAGATCGCCAAGCTGGAGTACCGCCCGCCCAAGCGGGTGCATCGGCCGCTGACCGAGGCCGACAAGCGGGAGATCCTCGACCTGATCTCCTCCGGCCTGTCGGTGACGAAGGTCGCCAAGATGACGCGGCGCTCCAGCGCCACGGTGAGCACCCTAGTCAACTTTTCGTTGCGGGAGGTGCAGTCATGAGCACAGCCACCGCCGCCGACCACGCCCCATTCGCCTATTTCGATACCGGCCACCCCGCCGATATCCTTGAAGGGGCCGCCGCCGTCACCCGTTTCCTGTGTGATGTCTCCCCGCATCTGGCCGAAGGCGGCGGCGGAGGTCTGACCGAGAAAGGGGCGTATGGCTTACTTCTGATCCTTGAAGGCCTGGAAAAGACAATAGAAGCGGCAGCCGCCGCTCTCTAAGCAACGGCATATAAGCGAAACCCCGGCCTGGCCGGGGTCATCGGCGGGTGGTGCCGCCGGTCTGATGAGCAACCGAAAAGAGGTGAATAAAAATGCCGCCAACTAAAGCCCAACTGGCCAAAATCCACATCGCCAAAAAAGAGCTGCAGCTGACCGAGGAAATGTACCGGGATATTCTCCATGTCAATTTCGGGGCCAAATCTTCATCGAACTTGAATCAATTCCAGGCGGACAAACTGCTCGATATTTTCAAGGCCAAGGGCTGGAAGGCCAAGTCGTCGTCGAAGAAAAGCGGCAAGTCACCACGGTACGACGATGCCCAGCACCGCAAGATCGTTGCCACGTGGATCACCCTGGCCGATGCCGGGGTGATCCGGAACCGCAAGGACCAGGCCCTGCAGAAATATGTCAAGCGGGTGACCGGCGTCGACAACCTGAAATGGTGCGGTGTTTTCGAGTGTTCTGCTCTTATCGAGAGTTTGAAGGCCATGGGCAAGCGTAACGGTGTTGAATTCGACTGAGACGCAACATCAGGAGGAAACGAGATGAGCTACACGATTGACGATCTGCCCGATGAATGTCTGCCCGAACTGGATGAACTGAGCGGCGATTTACGGATGCTGGCGGAAAAGGTAGGGGTGCGGAAGGCGCTGGAGATCTCGGAGCTGTTCAACGGGACGCCTGCCCGGCTGTACGGTCATCACCGCTGGGTCGTCAGACAGCGCGATCGGGAGATGCGCAAAGAATACGATAGAGGCGGCATCTCGGTTGTCGATCTGGCCAGAAAGTACAAGGTCAGCGAGCGGCAAGCCTATACCATCCTCGGCCAGGAGCCGGGCGAGGACAGACAGTTGCGACTCTTTTAAGGGAGGAACGTATGCGAACTCTCAGGAGTGCCCGTAATATACGGGCACTGTGGTGCACGCAGTACCTTGCGATAATGAACAAACATTAAACGTCGGAGAGAAAATATGAATGAATTTGAACAGCTCAACAAACGGATAGACACCCTGGAAGAGACCCTGCAGGTAATCCTCTGCTGTGTCCTTCTCCCCAAAGACGGCCCGAACTGGGACTATTTCGAGCACCTGTTTCGCCATGCGGAAAAAATGGTAAGTGCATCACATAGCGGTTTGCCGCTGGCGCAAGTGGTGGAAAAAATACTGAACTCGCGCCGCGGGGACGAGGCTACGACAGCCCAATCAGAGTTTTGACGTTGTATTTCAGAAAGATCGTTCACTTTCACCCAACTTTTCTGCTATCCGAGCAATTTCTATGCAACCCGTCCGCCGCCCTTTGTTAAAAGCAAACTCAATTTTCCTGTCTTCGCTTATATCACACCACTGTTCGTCGCTTTCCTCGTTCCACATTGCAACTAGTTCGTTGTATTTCATACTAACCTCCACGTTGATTTTATGGGCGGAGCAGATCATACCGCACAAATGGCAGTCTAGTCTATGTTGGAACGCTCAAGCTATAGAGTACCTCTATGAATTGATTGGACTCGAAAAGATGTCGATGGATCTTACTGTGCGCAGCCAGGTTTTTATAGTGAAATTAATTGTCAGGTTTTAAATGTCGTTGACACAGATGCCGACAATAAGCTACTGTATCTTTGCCTGGGCAAAATCCCAGGTCGGGATTGGCGTCCCGGATAAGAGGTGGACACCCCGCCTCCGCAGTAGTTCTTTGCTGGCGGTTTTTTTGTGTCTACAGTTCGGCGCGTTTTGGCGGGCCGAGCAGGGGGCCGCAAGGCCCGCCGGTCCTCTTACCGGTACGCCAACCTGTTCGGTCCGCCTTTTTTATTGGCGTAAAATTGGCGGGTTAAAACCACTTTAAATTAAGAGGATCAGAATGAACAACCAGATCATCCCCACCAACACCAACCTTCGCATGACCAGTCTGGAAATCGCCGAACTTACGGAAAAGAATCATCAGCATGTTATGCGCGATATCCGCGATCTGATCGAACAGGAGGCTATTGGACTGTCCAGTTTTGGACAGTCATCCTACACCAACGAGCAAAATAAAAGTCAACCGATGTACACCCTCGACTTCGAGGCCAGCATGGTTTTGGTGACCGGTTACGATGCCAAAAGGCGTAGCGCCGTCATCAAGCGCTGGGTCGCACTGGAGCGTGGCGAGGCTACCCCAGCCCTTGCCGGCAACTCGGCTATGGACGCCATGGCGGTCCAGCTGATCAATATGATCGTTCCGGCGGTCATCAGCCAGGCCACGACAGCCATTGTCGGCCAGATATCCCCGATGCTCCAGGGCGTGCAGACCCAGGTGAAAAACCTCCAGATCAACTTCAGCCACTACGGCACCGTATTCAGCTTCACCCACTACTGCTGCCAGGAAGGCGGCACCAACACCTATGTCGAAAAAGATGAGCTGTACCGGGCCTACTGCGAGTATTGCGCCACCATCCCCTACTGCCGTCCGGACGGCAAGGGGGCTTTTCTCACCAAGCTCTACCATGGCTCGGTCAACACCTATTCGGCTATCATCACCCGGTTCGGCAAGAAGGTGCCGGTGGTTCGGGGCATCGCCCTGCTGCCCGGCTATCAGACGATCATCGCGGACCTGCGCCGCCGGCGTGAGGAGCGGGATGCCGAGGAACTGGCCAGGCGGCGCGAGTTTTATTTCGGCATCGTCGAGACAATGGACAAGAAGAATGAGGACCTGCAATGAACGCCGAAACCGTACCAATCCCCGAGCCCCCTTTCATGCTGTTGCCGAACGGCCACCCCGCCG
>CAYTVF010000075.1:0-17675 GCA_964441345.1 uncultured Desulfopila sp.
TCCCCCCCTCCCGCAAGGGGAGGGGGAACTTTGTCCATAGAGCTGAATGGATACTCTTCCTTTTCATAAATAATCTAACACGGCAATTTCGGCAAAACAGCCTGTTACTATATACCGGGCCCGACGAAGATCAACTCTTTTCCCGAACCCAATGAAACCAAGGCTAAAAAACCACCGTCTTATTGAAACCAAAGAGCGAGTCGTCCTTCTCCGCGAGGATGCACAAAGTCGACGCCGAGTTGCCGGCCAGACCAAGCTGGACAAGAGTTTCAGGCGATATTTTCAGAAAAAACGACTTCCGGAAAAACTGGTTGCGATTGGCCCGGCTATAAATCCCGGCAATCTCCCCGGGCAGGGACTGGTAGAGCGCCGACCGGGTAACCTCCGGCTGCTCCCAGCCTTCCTCTACCAGAAGGCAGTCCGGCAGAAACCGGAAGCCGCAACGGAGCCAGTCGCAGCGGAGCAGCTCGATGATGATCCCGCGGTCGTCCCGTCCGGAAGCGAGCGCCGCCAGCAGAGTGCACATCAGCTCCTGGGTCGGCGCCAGCTGGAAAAAACCGCGTTCATGGCAGAGGTCAAGAAGCTGAGAAAAAAAGGCAAAGGAATCCTCCTGCCGCCGGCGCAGATATCGCCACAGTAAGACAAAATACCGGTTATTGACGAATTTTTCCACGCACTCGGAGAACCAGTAGAGATCGCCGAGGGATGCATGGTCAAGCCACTTGTTGGCGAAAACGGCATACGGCGGTTCGCTGCCGTGCTGATATTCATACTCCCCGGCAGCGTGGCAGATCGGGGTATCCGGCAGGATTTTCAACAGGCCCATCTGGATGTAGTGACCGCCCATGGCAAAAACGTCGCGAAAGGATTTCGCGAAGCTGGTCCGCGTCTCATAGGGCAGCCCGAGGATCAGGTCGACATGGAGGTGGATGTTGTTGAACCCGGCCAGACGGCTGACCGTCCGGTGGGCCAGGACCGCGTCGACCCGCCGGTGCACCGCTTCGAGCGTCGGCGGGTTGGTCGACTGGATGCCCAGCTCAAACTGGAAGCGGCCGGGCTTGACGGTTGCCAGAAAGGCAAACATTTCCTCGGTAAACAGATCGGGGGCCATCTCGAAATGAAAGAGCGTCTCCCCTCCTTCGGCGGCGAGAAAGCGCCAGATGGCCAGTGCCCGGTCCGGGCGGTCGTTGAAGGTGCGGTCGATGAAGCGCACCACTTTGGGGCGATGGCGGAGAATATCCCGCAGTTCCTCTTCGACCACCGCCAGCTCCTTATGGTACAGCCCCTTTTCCGCCGCGGAAAGACAGTAACTGCAGGCAAACGGGCAGCCCCGCGAGCTTTCGTAATAGATATGCCGGTTCCGCAGATGGCTGAGAAAGTCGCTCTCCCGGTACGGGTAGGCAAAAGACCGCCCCGCCATCTTGAAAAACGAACCGGTGTAGCGGGGCCTGAGGGAACCGCTCGCCAGGTCGCGATAGAATTCCGCCCCGACGGCCTCAATCTCCCCGATTACCACCGTGCAGTTGTCCGATCCTGTTTGTCCCAGCCGATCGCCCAGCACGGCGGCCTGCGGGCCGCCGATCACCACCCGGCAATGCGGCAGACAGATGCGCAGATCGCGGGTGAGCCGTTCGATCAGGCTGCTGTTCCAGATGGCCGCCGAGAAAAAAATAGAGCGGGGCGATCCCGCGCTGAGCCTGATCACCATCTCGTAATAATTATCGTTGATGGTAAACTGGTACAGCTCCACAGCCATTGCCGGGCAACATAATTTTTTTTCCAGCTCGTTCCGGACATAAAAAAGAGCCAGACAGGAGTGGGTAAAACGGGCGTTGATGCCGACTATCTTTATTTGTGCTTTGCTTGTATCCAAGGGTAACGCCTTGTCGACATTGTCAATATTGAAGGTATTTTTTTTATTATTTAGCATGTAAGCACGTTCGATATTACTCTATACGAAAAAACGGGCGGCACAAGGGGCTCCACTCAGCCGCACCTCCCGTCCACTCAAATTCTCTGGGATAGATGTTATGTCATGTATTACACAAATGAACCTTGCCATGCTCCCTGCCGCGCTTGTTTCCCTCGCCGTGATGCTCTTTGCCCTGCCGGTTTCCGCCGCTCTTTCGCCCCCGCCGGCATCTCCGGCAGCCGGTGACTACGAGCTCTCGCTGACCTTTGCCCCCGGCGAACAGTCGGGCCGGCTTACCGCCACGGCCAAGATCACCATTTTGCCGGGGGTCCGGCTTACCCTCGCCTATTCGCAACTGGCAATAACCGGAACCCTGCTTCAGGATGAAAACGGCAGGGAAAACGAACTGCTGCCGAATCAGGATACACTACTCCTGCCGGCCGCCCCGGCGCAACGGACGCTGTACATTTCCTACAGCAAAACCGTGGAGGGGGGGGATGACAACCTGATCAGCCCGGCGGGCATATCTCTCACCGCCAACTGGTATCCGATCCCCGATCAGCCGATGCGCTACCGGGTCACGGCAACCCTGCCCGACAATTTTTCGGCCATCACCGAGGCCGACACCTTCCCGCTGACTCACCGGGAAGGCACGGCAAGCGCTGGTTTTTCCAGGCCGGTAAGCGGCATACACTTTGCCGCCGGCCCGTACACCATACACAAACGCCAGGTCCGTGAGAACCTTTTTGTCTATTCGATGTTTTTCGCCGAAGACGCGGATCTGGCCGACTCGTACCTGCAGGCAGCCGCCGATTACCTGCACCGGTATGAAGAGCGGATCGGCCCCTATCCCTACAACCATTATGTCATCGTCGCCAACCGGCTGCCCACCGGTTTCTCCATGCCGACCTTTACCCTCCTCGGCCAGACGGTGCTGCGGCTGCCCTTCATCAAAGCCACCTCCCTTGGCCATGAAATCGTCCACTCCTGGTTCGGCAGCGCGGTGGAGGTCGATTACGCCACCGGCAACTGGTGCGAAGGCCTCACCGCCTTTCTCGCCGATCATGCGTTTCGGGAGGAAAACGGCGAAGGCATTGCCGACCGGAACGAAAGCATTGCCAGGTATCTCAGCTATGTCCGTAACGAAACGGCAATTCCCCTGGCGGAATTTGGTTCGGCCAGCCATGACCAGGAAATGGCCGAAGCGAAACGGGCGGTCGGCTACAACCGGGGCGCCCTGCTCTTTCACGAGCTCCGCGAAAAAATCGGCAAATCGGCCTTTAGCGAGGGACTGCGGCGGTTTTACGCCGACCGCAAGGGTAGCAAAGCCAGCTGGGACGACCTGCAACAAAGCTTTACCGCCGCGGCAAAGACCGACCTCAGCCTCTTTTTCAGCGAAAGACTGACACGGCGGGATATCCCCGCCATCGCCGTACAGGATATCGAAATCGGAGCGCAGGACAACCACCCGGTGCTCACCTTCACCCTGCTGCAGCAGACGGAAAAGCCCTATTCGCTGGTAGTGCCGGTCCACATTCGGACCATGGCCGGCGACAGTGTCGCAAGCCTTACGGTAAGCGAACTCTCCACCCCGATTACCATCCCCCTGGACCAACGCCCCCTCGAATTCACCATCGATCCCGAACATGCCTTGCTGCGGCAACTCACCCCGGAGGAATATCCGCCGGTCTGGTCCCGCTTCATGGGCTCCGGAAAAAAACTTGCCATCCTGGCCGATGAAAACGACCGGGATCTTTTCCGGCCGTTGCTCGACATTCTGGCGGAAAAGGAGCTGACCATAACCACCGCAGCCACAGTGACCAACAAGGAACTGGCCGAATACGACCTGCTTTTCCTCGGCGCCGACCAGCCGCCGGCCAGGTCGCTGTTCGGTCCGCCGCCCGCGGCCGGATCGGGGATGATTGTCGATGTCCGCCGCAATCCCCTGAGCCCAGGCCATGTCGCGGTGCTCGTCGCATGCGACAGCCGGGACGATGTCCGGGCGGTTGTCGGGCGGCTCGCCCATTACGGCAAATACAGCTACCTCCAGTTCACGGGCGGCAGAAATACGCACAAACGGATTCAGAAGGTCGACTCGGGTCTGCGCTTCGTCCTGGAAGATCTGCCGAAGGGCGGCGCCGTGACGACCCTTTCATCCTTTGACCATATTGTCGACAAGCTGGCCGAAGCACGGGTGATATATGTCGGCGAAACCCACACCAGCCTTGCCGACCACCTGCTGCAGCTGCGGATTATCGAGGCCCTCTGCCGGCAAAAAAAATACCCGCGGCTGGCAATCGGCATGGAGATGTTTCCCGCCGCCGCCCAGCCGATCCTCGACCGCTACACCTTGAGCGGCGAACCGATGGATGAACGGAGTTTTCTCAAGGCATCCGACTATTACAATGTCTGGCGCTACGATTATCGGTATTTCCGCGATATCCTTAACTTCGCCAAGGAAAACCACCTGCCGGTCGTCGGCCTCAACCTCGACCGGCAGGTGGTCTCCGAGGTATTCCGCTCCGGCGGAACGGACAGCCTGTCGCCGGCAGTGCGTTCCTCCCTGCCGCGGGACCGCGATCTCGACCTTGCCGGCTATACCGACCGGCTCTCCCGGATGCATAGCGTGCATATCGAAGGAAGCCACGGCAGCGGCGCGGCAAGCGGCTTTATCCAGGCCCAGGCCCTGTGGGACGAGACCATGGCGCAACATATCGCCGAATACCTGGCCGACAAACCCGGCGTGCAGATGGTGGTCCTGGCGGGAACCCAGCATACCCGCAAGGATTCCGGCATCCCGCCGAGAGTTGCACGCCGGCTGCCGGCGAATCAGGCCACACTTCAGGCCACACTTCAGGCCACAGTGATCAATCTTTACCATGAAAGCAACGCGCTTGACCTTGACCGGATCACCGATTACTATTTCCTCGCCTCGGCGGAAGAACTCCCGGAAACGCCGAAAATCGGTGTCGTCCTGGTCTCCGACACCAGGGAGGGCAAGCCTTGTCTGAAAATCAACCAGATCAGCCCCCATGGCAAGGCCGGACCGGCCGGTCTGCTGGAGGGCGACATCTTGAAGGAGATAGCCGGGGTTGCGGTGGCGGAAATGGCCGATCTGCATATCGTCATGCTCGATGCAAAACAAGGCGACAGTGTTCATGTCAAGGTCATCCGCAAAAGAGATAACGAGGAACGGATCCTGGATTTCCAGGTGGAACTGACCGTCCCGCAAGCGACACCACCGCATCCCTGAGAGAGGCTATCTTTATTTACTCCCAACCCTTTGCAAAAGGAGAATCGATGTATAAAATCTGCAACCTGTTTGTACTTATACTCAGTTTCATAACCCTATCTGGAGAATCAGGAATGGCAAAAGCAACGCTGAAAGACGGCATATACGCTAAATTCGATACCACCAAAGGCGAGATTATCTGCGCCCTTGAATACACTAAGACCCCGCTGACCGTGACTAATTTCGTAGGGCTTGCCGAAGGCACCAAGGAGTTGGGCGGCGGCGCCAAGATGAAGGGCGATAAATTCTATGACGGGCTGAAATTTCACCGGGTAATCCCCGATTTCATGATCCAGGGCGGCTGCCCCTTAGGCACCGGAACCGGCGGTCCGGGATACACCTTCCCCGATGAAATAGATCCGAGCCTCACCCACAAGGGACCGGGCATCCTGTCCATGGCCAATGCCGGTCCCGGCACCAACGGCAGCCAGTTTTTCATCACCCATGTGGCCACCCCATGGCTCGACGGCAAGCACACCGTCTTCGGCCATGTCGTTTCCGGCCAGGATATCGTCAACAAAATCGCCACCGGCGATGTCATCAACGCTGTCGAGATTGTCCGCGTCGGTGCGGCGGCCGAGGCTTTCCCGACCGACCAGAAGGCCTTTGACGCCCTGCTCGCAGGCTTCGAAAAAAACCAAAAAGACAAGGAGCTGGCGGCAATCGAATTGGAACAGAAACAGATCAAAACCGAATGGCCGAAAGCAATCGCCACTCCGTCCGGACTGAAATACGTAGTTGTTGCCGAAGGTGCGGGCGAAACACCGCAGAAAGGCGCCCTGGTTACCGTCCATTATACCGGCAAGCTGTTAAACGGGAAAAAATTCGACAGCTCCTATGATCGCGGGCAGCCGATCGACTTCCCGGTCGGCAAGGGCCAGGTCATCAAAGGCTGGGATGAAGCGCTGCTCTCCATGAAAAAGGGCGAGAAGCGGGTCCTGATCATCCCGTCGCAGCTCGGTTACGGTCCATCCGGACGCGGCCCGATCCCGCCGAATGCAACCATGGTTTTTGACGTCGAACTGGTGAATTTCAAGTAGCATTTATTGTAATGGGGTGGGTGAGTTTGGAACGAAATTGCTCTTTGCAGCTTCCCCCCTCCCCCTGACCCCCTCCCGCCAAGGGAGGGGGAATTTTGTCAACCCCTCCCGCAAGGGGAGGGGGAACTTTTGTTCCACGCGCTAATAGCGAATAAGAGGAATCGACTGAGCCTCCATCAGCTGCCATCTGAGGTGAGACATTTCATCGTCGCGATGGCGAATCCTCTCCCGGATGTCCCGTCTTGCCTGTTTATCAAGCCGCTTGTCATCCAGCCTCTCCTCTAGTTCTTCAATTTCATGGTATATCGAATCCATTTCGCGCTTCACTTCGTAAACCCGCAAGCCCAGCTGGACATTATCCCGGAAAATGGCCCCGCTTTCAGCCGGGCATAATTCGGGATTGCCGCTGGAACCCGACAAACCGATGGCATAGCCGCGATCCGGCGTACAGTACTCGAGGATTCCGCGAGACCATCCCGCCATATAGGTAGTTCGGTCCGGGGAGACTCCGACTTTGCTGCAGGCCTCATAATGCTGCGCCAGACGCCGGTCAGGATTATACCCGTCATGCCCGTCGACAAAGCCGATTCCTTCCCACGAGGTTGCGCTGGCATCGAGGCACTCCTGCTTCGACAAAGTCGCACATCCGGTGAGCGACACCACTACCATAATCAAGAGCCATAATTGCATATCTCCCCCCGTTTCGATTGATACAGAAGTCATAACTGCGCAAGTTGTCAGCCTCGACACCTGATCAGTTACCGGAAGCATTAGAACCGCCCGATACTCTTCTTGAATACTAAGAAGTATAGCAGCTTTGTCATCGTCGGAACAGGAACGAACCGAACTCTTCGAAATAAAATCGTGTCCAAATCGATATCGCTATCGAAATCACTATCGCTATCGATCGCGGGATACGTTTGCCGGAAGAACCCCTTTTCAGGAGATTCCCGACATCATAGCGCATCGATAGAGTGTGATATAATATATTAATCGGGACTATGCGAAAGAGAGAGCGTACGCCTGAGAGAATGAGGACAACACCCATCGAGTCGTTGAAGGAGACATGCACATGACTGGGCGAACCACAAGCGATACCGATATCGGCAGCCGTCTGGAATTTGAGCTCAAATATAAAAAACTTGTCAATCACATTCATGCGGCAACCAATGTCAATGGTCTGATGATCACCGTACGCGACCGGATTCTCGATGTCTACGATGTCGAGATGGCAACAATATTCCTGGCCGACTCCTCAACCAGAAGACTCTCTTCATGGGTTCTTCTGCCGGGTGAGTATTTGCGAAAAATCCGCATCCCGATGGATCATTCGAGTATTGCCGGGTATGTCGCGGTAACCGGTGAACTCCTGCATATTCAGGATGTATACAACCGGGAGGAGCTGCAGGCTATCAATCCGAACCTGCAGTTCGATTCATCCTGGGACCAGAAAGGCGGGGTGCGCACCCGGCAGGTGCTTGCCGTCCCGATTAAATTCAAGAATTCCCTGATGGGCGTTATTCAGCTCATCAATAAGCAGCATGGCAAGGATTTTTCCGATTATGATGCCGATCATCTCCGCGATCTTGCCGAAACACTCGGCATCGCCCTCTACAATCACTACCGGGGCGGCGCTAAAATCCAGAAGAAATTCGACGAACTGGTCCGTCTGGAACTCATCTCCCGGGTCGAACTCGACCGGGCCTGTGCCATTGCCAGTCAACAGAACAAAGATGTCGAAACCATTCTGGTGGAAAATTTCAAAATCGGCAAAACCGATTTGGGCCAGGCGCTGGCCGTTTTTTATCATACCGAATACATCGACCTGCGCGAGACCCTCTATGATCCCGGAGACTTGCTTAAGGGCGTCAGTCTCGATTATTTCCGCAATGTGCTGCTGGTGCCGCTGCAAAAGGATCAGGGCCAGATTGTCCTCGTTACCTGCGACCCTTCGGACCAGTCGATAATCCACGAGGTTTCCCAGGTCCTGCGCTGCAGCGGAGTCGAAGTGCTGTTTGCCTTCCGTACCGATATCGAGTGGTTTGTCGACCGGCTGAAGAACCGTCAGGGTGGTGCAAAATCCGAACAGAAGCAGGGTTCCTATGACGATATTGTTAAAAAAATCAAAAAGGATGACGCCGCCCCGGCCGAGCCGGAACGGATTGAAAAAACAAATGTCGACGATCGGCCGGTGGTTCTGCTGGTGCGGAAAATCATCGAGGATGCCTATAAGGTTTCCGCCTCGGACATCCATATCGAACCCTATGGGTATAAACAGGACGGCGAGGTGCGTTATCGTATCGACGGCGCCTGTGCCCATGTTCGCACAATTCCCAAGGGATATATCAAACCGGTGGTGGCCAGGTTGAAGGTCATGGCCGACCTCAATATTTCCGAGCGGCGCAAGCCACAGGACGGCAAGATCAAATTCCGCACCTCCCAGGGCAAGGATATTGAGCTTCGGGTTGTCACGCTGCCCACGGCCGACGGCAATGAGGATGTCGTGCTGCGAATTCTTGCCGACAGCAAACCCTTGCCGCTTGACCAGATTATTCCCCAGCACATATACGAGAAAATGGTGCCGATCATCAAGAAGCCCTACGGCATCTTTCTGGTGGTCGGACCAACCGGCTCAGGTAAAACCACCACCCTCCATTCGGCTCTGCATTTTATCAATACCCCGGAGAAGAAGATCTGGACCGCGGAGGATCCCGTCGAAATCACCCAGTACCGGCTGCGGCAGGTGCAGATCCGGGCCAATATCGGCCTGACCTTTGCCGTGGCCATGCGCGCCTTCCTGCGGGCGGATCCCGACGTCATAATGATCGGCGAGATGCGCGATCACGAGACGGCTAAGATGGCAATTGAAGCATCGCTGACCGGTCATCTGGTGCTCAGTACGCTCCATACCAATTCAGCGCCGGAAACGATCGTCCGCCTGATCGATATGGGCATAGATCCCTTCAACTTCGCCGATTCCCTGCTGGGCATCCTCGCCCAGCGGCTGGTCCGCACCCTCTGCGACAAATGCAAGGAACCCTACAATCCCAGCAAGCAGGAGTACGATCATCTCATGCAGAACTACGGGGTCCTCTTTATGGATCACATCCATGAGTTCTATTCCAACTCACTGACGCTCTATCGGGCCAAGGGGTGTGCGGCCTGCAACAACACCGGCTATCGAGGCCGGGCCGGATTGTATGAACTGCTCGTCGGCAATTACGGCATCAAAAAACTCATTATCGACAGAGCATCGGCGGACGATATCCGCCGGGAGGCGATCAATGACGGCATGACAGTTCTGCTGCAGGAGGGCATCCATCTTATTTTTAACGGGCAAACCGATTTCAACCAGGTTATGAGCGTCTGTACGCAGTAGCCGGAGTGCACCCTGCAACTGCAGCAAGAATTCTTCCCCGAAACTACCGTCTATCGAGAACCTCCCTGACTTTCAGCGACAGCTCGGCTTTGGAGAAGGGTTTCTGGAGGAACAGTACGCCCTCGTCGAGCACCCCGTGATGGGCTATGACATCGGCGGTATAGCCGGACATAAACAGCAGTCTGAGGTCGGGGTAGAAAGTGAGAAGGCGTTTGGCCAGATCCCGTCCGTTCATGTCCGGCATGACCACATCGGTCAGGAGCAGGTGGATCGTGCCGGCATAGTACTCTGCCAGGCGCAGGGCTTCGCCCGGGCCGGAGGCGGCCAGTACATGGTATCCCAATCGCTCCAGCATGCGTTGGCCGAGTTTCAGAATTGCAGGTTCATCCTCCACCAGCAGAATGGTCTCCCGGTCCGGCTCGGTCGTTTCCGGCAATATTTCCCGGGTCGGGCACCGACGCCTGGCCGACATGTTTCGGCAGATATATCCTGAACATCGTGCCCTGGCCGGGTTCGCTGTAGACGTTAACGAAGCCGCCGTTCTGCTGGACAATTCCGTAGATGGTGGCCAAACCGAGGCCGGTGCCCTGACCGATCTCCTTGGTGGTGAAAAACGGTTCGAAGATATGTTCGCGGATCTCTTTGTCCATCCCGCACCCGTTATCGCTTACCGACAGTATGACATAGCTGCCCGGAATAAACCCGGCATGGTCGGCGCAATAATCGTCGTCGATGGCGATATTGGCGGTTTCGATGGAAACCCTGCCCACCCCGGCGATGGCATCGCGGGCGTTGACCATCAAATTGGCGAGGATCTGGTCGATCTGGGCCGGATCGATCTTCACCGGCCATAACCCCTGAGCCGGCAGCCAGCCGAGATCGATATCTTCGCCGATAAGCCGCCGCAGCATTTTGAGCATACCCTCCACCGTCTCGTTGAGATCGAGCACCTTCGGCGAAACCGTCTGTTTCCGGGCGAAGGCCAGGAGCTGCCGGGTGAGTTCGGCCGATCGCTCGGCCGCATTCTTCACTTCCTGGAGATCTAAAAAGAGCTGCCCATTCGGCTCGATCTGCTCCTGCGCGAGTTCCACGTGGCCCAGGATTACCCCCAGCATATTATTGAAATCATGGGCTACGCCACCGGCCAGACGGCCGATCGATTCCATCTTTTGGGCCTGCAAGAGCTGGGTCTGGAGAATCGATTTTTCCCTCTCGGCCTCCCGCCGTTCCAGTTCGCCGGTGGCCCGGATAGCCACCAGTTTCAGGATCGATTCGGCTAAATCCGGATTTGCCAGCGGTTGCCTGCTGACGATTGCGATCAGCCCGATTTCCTTGCCCCGGGAATCCCAGAGGGTCGTCCCGGCATAGCCTTCCGCCGCCATCTCCTGAAGGACGGCGTCGCGCGGAAAAAGATGGCGCACATCCCTTTCATAGCAGCATATCGTTTTACCGACCACACTGCCGCAGGGGGTATCCTGCAGGGTATAGGTAACATTATCCTTAAAGCGTCCGTCATGGTAGATGGCTACCGTGCGTGCCGAAAGCCTGTCGCCTTCCAGCCGGTCGATGCAGACATAGTCCATGCGCAACAGATCAGCGAGATACCTGGCCAGCGCCTGAAAAAAATCCCCGCCGGCGGCGAAGCGGTCGCCTTCGATGAGAAACATCTGGGTTTCCTCGATCTTCCTGCGCTGATCGATATCGGTGAGGGTGCCGGTCAGACGAAGAGCCCGGCCGTCTTCTCCCCATTCGACCACCTTGGCCCGGATAAGAACCCATTTCCACTCCCCGTTCTCCATCCGCAGACGGAGTTCCATTCGCAGGATCGAGATTTTCCTTTTGAAGAGGGCCACCAGCCTTTCCCAGGTCTGCGGGAAGTCGCCCGGATGCACCAGCGATTTCCAGTCGGTTACGATATTCTTTCCATCGCCTGGAGCATAGCCCAGGATCTCATGGCAGCGCTCACTGAAATACACCGTCCCGGCCTGAAGATTGGCGTCCAGCAGACCGTCGTTGGCCCCTGCCAGGGCAAATCGCAAACGGCTCTCGCTCGCCCGCAGTTTATCCTCTGTCTCCTTGATAACTTCCTCGGCAAGCCTCCGTTTGGTGACATCCTCAAGGGTCGCTATGACCGCCGAGGGGGCTTGCCCGGGTGTCACCGGATTGAACATTACCCGTAAATATGTGGTCTTCCCGCCGGGGGCCGGAGAGAAGGCATCCTCATAAACCGCAGGCTCACCGGCCATGGCCTTCTTGATGGCCTCCTGCATTTTGGGCGTACTCCGGCGGGCGGTATTGAAACCGATCAGTTTTTCCCGCCTGGACCCCATCATTTGGACAAATCGCTCGTTGCAGTCGAGAATCGTACCATCCCGGTCGAACATGACCATTGCAAGCGGTGAATTTTCAAAAATGATTCGATACCTTTTCTCGTCCTCGAGGAGGGCAATAGTATCGAGCAGTTCTTCGTGGGATGGTTTTTCAGCCATTGCTTCTGCCCGGAGTCACCTGTTTTTCCATCTGTTTCCGTCGGAATATATGAATATGGCGGGAATGCCGATCGCAAATCGGCGATTTCTTTTCGTCCATCAAGCATATTGTATGATTTCGAGAAAGAAAAAGTACAGGAATAAATTCCGAAAGCTTTACAAACCGATCTCCCCGGCGATCTCCTGCATCGCCGCGAGGCTCAGTTCGCAGAATTCGGCAAGGGGAATTCCCGCCTTTTCGCATTCGGCGATGATCTCGCGATCGGCGCCACGGGCGAAGGCCTTTTCCTTATAGCGTTTCTTCACCGATTTGGCCTTGACCACCGCCAGCCTCCTCTCGGGATTGACGAGGGCCGCGGCAATGATCAGGCCGGTGATGGTCTCGCCCGCCGCCAGGGCGTATTGCATGCGGGTGACGCGCTCTTCGCCGGGCCAGGCGGCGAGGTTATGCAGCCGGATCGCCTCGACGATCTCGGGATCGACGCCCTTTTCCGTGAGGATCGTCACCGTCTCCCGGGTATGGGTGGCAAGCTCCGGCTGACTCTCCGAATCGAGATCGTGGAGCAGGCCGGCGAGCCCCCATTTGTCCCGGTCTTCGCCAAGCCTGCCGGCCATGGCCCGCAGCACCGCCTCGGACGCCAGCGAGTGATTGACCAGGTTGTCGTTTTGTAAATGGGCGCGGACCAGAGCCAAAGCCTCCGCCCGGGTTATACCGTAGGACATGATCTGCCTCCCCCTCTCGTTAGTATTTCAGGCCGACGCGGTCGCGCACCAGATCCAGGGTGACCACCGCCTTCTCGCGGGCCTTATCCCGGCCTTTGCCGAGAATCGCCCGGAGCATCGCCGGATCCCCGAGCAGTTCCGCTTTCTTCTGCCGGGCCGCGCCGAATTTCTCATTCAACAGATCGAGCAGCTCAAGCTTCAGGTAGCCGTAAGCCGCCCCGCCGTTGACATAGAGACTGTGAATTTCCGCCATCCGCCCGGGAGCCGCGAAGAGTTTCATGATCTTGTAGAGGCTGCACTTGTCCGGGTCCTTGGGGTCGTCGACCGGGGTGGCATCGGTTTCGATGGCCATGACCCGCTTTTTCAGCTCCTTCCCCTCCATGAAGATGGGAATGGTGTTGCCGTAGGATTTGGACATCTTCTGTCCGTCCAGACCGGGGACGATGGCGGTCGATTCATTGATCGCCGGTTCCGGCACCACGAAGGTTTCGCCGTACTCGTGATTGAACTTGATGGCGAGATCCCGGGCAACCTCAAGGTGTTGCTTCTGATCCTTGCCGACCGGCACCTGCTCCGCCTGATACAGGAGAATATCGGCGGCCATCAGCACCGGATAGGAAAACAGGCCGTGGCTGGCGGCGAGCCCTTTCGCCACCTTGTCCTTATAGGAATGACAGCGCTCGATCAGCCCCATGGGGGTCAAAGTAGAAAGAACCCATGTTAATTCGCAAACTTCCGGGACATCCGACTGCACCCAGAAAATGCATTTGTCGGGATCGAGGCCAAGCGCCAGGAAGTCGGCGGCCGCCTCAAGAGTCCCGCCGGCCAACTTGTCGCGCTCGCGCACCGAGGTAAGGGCGTGAAGATCGACGATGAAGACATAGAGCTCGTCGCTCTCCATATGGGCTATCATGGTCTGCATCATGCCGAAGTAATTGCCGATGTGAAGCTGGCCGGAGGGTTGGATTCCTGATAATATTTTCATAACTTTCCTGCAGTTGGTGGATGAACGGAAATGTGACCTTTTTGTTTTTTGTTTTTTATTTTTTATTTTTTTCAGTCCGCTACCTTACCGTAAAAATAAAAAAAAAGGGAGTAGGGAAACAGAATTCCCCTACTCCCGTCTTGTCAATGGGGGCTCTTCAGCCGCCGGCTGAGGCGCTTACTTCACCTCTTCGAAGTCGGCGTCCACCACGTCATCGTCTTTCTTCGGTTTGGCGCCGCCTGCGCCGCCTGCCCCTCCATCGGGGTTTTCCTTGGCGGCCTGCTGGTACATGAGCTCCGCCAGTTTGTGCGAGGCCTGGGTCAGGGCTTCAACCGCCGCCTTGATGGCGGCGACATCGTCGCTGTCCTTGACCTTCTTGACATTGGCGATTTCCTTCTCGACATTGCCCTTGGTCGCCGCATCCACCTTGTCGCCGAGATCCTTCAGGCTCTTCTCGGTGGCATGGATCATCGCATCGGCGGAGTTGCGGGTCTCGACCAGCTCCTTGCGTTTCCTGTCCTCTTCGGCATGAAGCTCGGCATCCTTGGTCATCCGCTCGATCTCTTCCTTGGTAAGGCCGGAGGAAGCGGTGATCCGGATCGACTGCTCCTTGCCGGTGCCCAGATCCTTGGCTCCGACATGGAGAATACCGTTGGCGTCGAGATCGAAGGTCACCTCGATCTGCGGCACACCGCGGGGGGCCATCGGGATGTCGGACAGCTCGAACCGGCCGATGGTCTTGTTGTCTGCGGCCATCTCTCGCTCGCCTTGGAGAACGTGGATGGATACCGCCGGCTGATTGTCGGCCGCGGTGGAAAAGATCTGGCTCTTCTTGGTCGGTACCGTGGTGTTCTTCTCGATCAGCTTGGTGGTCACACCGCCCAGGGTTTCGATGCCCAGAGAGAGCGGCGTTACGTCGAGGAGCAGCACGTCCTTGACATCGCCCTGCAGGACGCCGCCCTGGATGGCCGCGCCGATGGCCACGACCTCGTCGGGATTGACGCCGCGGTGCGGCTCCTTGCCGAAAATCTCCTTGACCTTCTGCTGCACCAGCGGCATCCGGGTCATACCGCCGACCAGGATAACCTCGTCGATCTCCGAGGCGTTAAGACTTGCATCCTTCAGCGCGGTGCGGCAGGGACCGACGCACCGCTCGACCAGATCCTCCACCAGGCTTTCCAGCTTGGCCCGGCTCAGTTTCAGGTTGAGATGTTTGGGGCCGGAGGCATCGGCGGTAATGAACGGCAGATTGATGTCGGTTTCTTTGGTGGTGGAAAGCTCCATTTTGGCCTTCTCCCCCTCTTCCTTCAAGCGCTGCAGCGCCATCTTGTCGTTGCGGAGATCGATACCCTGCTCGCGTTTGAACTCGTCGGCCAGCCAGTTGACAACCCGCATGTCGAAGTCTTCGCCGCCGAGGAAGGTGTCGCCGTTGGTCGACTTCACCTCGAAAACGCCATCGCCGATTTCCAGGATGGAAACGTCGAAGGTACCGCCGCCGAGATCGAATACGGCAATTTTCTCCTCCGCCTTCTTATCAAGGCCGTAGGCAAGCGATGCGGCGGTGGGCTCGTTGATGATGCGCAGGACGTTGAGGCCGGCGATCTTGCCGGCGTCTTTGGTGGCCTGGCGCTGTGAATCGTTGAAATAGGCAGGCACGGTAACAACCGCATCGGTGACTTCTTCCCCCAGATATTCCTCGGCCGTCTGCTTCATCTTGGTCAGAACCATGGCCGATATCTCGGCCGGCCGATAGACCTTGCCGTTCACATCGACCGACACACTGCCGTGGGTTCCTTCGACAATCTTGAAAGGGCTGATATCGATCGACCGCTTTACTTCCTGATCGGAGAATTTGCGGCCGATAAGGCGCTTGATCGCGTACAAGGTGCGTGTCGGGTTGGTAACCGCCTGACGTTTGGCGACCTGCCCCACCAGCCGCTCATCATTGTCGTTGAAGGCGACAATCGATGGCGTTGTTCTGTTCCCTTCAGTATTGGCAATAACCTTAGGCTCGCCCCCTTCCATAATTGCCACGCATGAATTGGTGGTCCCCAAGTCAATTCCGATAATTTTACCCATCTTCTCTCTCCTTAAATCTTTCTCATCGGATTATTTATCCGTCCTGCATTATTCAATTTTTAGTCGATTGCTCTACCCGCGGTAGTGGCAACCATCTGTAAAGTTGTCATTTTCCCTTGTTTGTCAAGGGATTGTCAATTCTTTTCGGCGCTCGATATTCAAGGGATTTCGACTCATTTTGCCCCTGAAGAGACCACCACTTTGGCCGCTCTCAGCAACCTGTCCTTATAGTAGTATCCCTTCTCGAACTCCAGCACGACGTGATTAGCCGGTACGGTGTCGCTCGCCTCCATGGTCATGGCATCCTGATGCTGGGGGTCGAAGGGTTTGCCCACACTGTCGATGGTCTTTACTTCGAATTTTTCGAGGATTGCCACAAGACTCCTGAGAGTCAGCTGCACACCTTCGATCAGGGCCTGGAGTTTTTTTTCGGCATCCGCGCCCTCCATATTCCCCCCCTGGCCGATCGCCCTTTCCAGATTGTCGACAACGGGAAGAATCTCGCGGAAGATCGATTCGCCGGCATATTTCAGACTGGCCATCCGCTCGCGCTCGACCCGCTTTTTGAAATTCTCGGTTTCCGCCGCCATCCGCAGCAGCCTGTCGCGAAGGCTCGCCACCTCTTCCCGGGCATCGCTGAGTTCCTTTTCCGGGTCGCGCAGTTCCTGTTCTGCCTGTTCTGTCTCTTCAGCTTCCGGCTCGAGGGTTTCGGAGGCGTCATCAACCTCAACTGCAACCTCAGATTTCTCCTGAAGTTCTTCGCTCAATTTTTCCTCACTCACCTCTTCCTCCCTCCCTTCAATTTTTCCAATTCTATAAATCCCTTACCGATGGATCCCCCCGTCGGCGTCTCCCGCGGTATAGCCCAATTGCAAACTTGTGCCAACAATAAGTAGCCGATTTTTCCTTGTCAAGTGGACCGACGCCAATATTCGGATTTCCGGAAATGCTGAAAAAGACAATAAACTCAAGCAAAAACATGAAGAGAGGACGGCTGCCGGGAGAGGTTGCAAGCACCCCAACGTCATTAACTTAAAGATATGCGAAAAGCGACTGGAAATTGGTGGTTTAGCTCAGCCGCCGCCATATCTGTTCAGCTTGTTCTGTAAGGTTTTGCGGGTAATTCCGAGCCTTCTTGCCGCCTCGCTTTTATTGCCGCCGGTTTCTTCCAGCGTCTTGAAAACAAGCTGTTTTTCCGCATCGAGCAGGGATACCGGTTCGCCCTCGCCGGGTCCCGGCTGTTGGTCCTGCTGTTTTACCGGCAGTTTCACCGGCTGTTTTACCGGCTGTTTTTGGATCGGCAACGGCAGACTCTTTTCCGTCAGTTCGGTGCCCCGCATGAGAATGATCCCCCGCTCGACGGCATTTTCCAGTTCGCGCACGTTGCCGGGCCAGGGATAGCGGGTCAGCAGATCCATGCACTCGCCGGTAATCCGGTCAAGCACCCGGCGGTTTTTTTCAGCAAATTTCCGGGCGAAATATTCAACCAGCCGCGGGATATCGGGACCCCGCTGCCTTAGCGGCGGAACGGTGAGCATGACCACATTCAGCCGGTAATAGAGATCTTCGCGGAAAGCATTCCTCGCCACCTCCTCCTCCAGGTTGCGGTTGGTGGCGGCGATGATCCGGACGTCGATCTTTATCGTCTCTTCGCCTCCCACCCGCTGCAGTTCCTGTTCCTGCAGGACCCGCAGCAGTTTGACCTGCATGGCCTGGGAGGTCTCGCCGATCTCGTCGAGAAACAGGGTGCCGCCGTCGGCCTGGACGAATTTGCCC
>CAYTVF010000076.1:0-17629 GCA_964441345.1 uncultured Desulfopila sp.
CGCCGCCGAAGCCGACCAGACCGCCCGGCGACAGATAGGTTTTGCGGCTGCCCCACTGGCGGGCGAGGGAGCGGACGATTCGTGCCGGGACATTGGTTTCCGGCTCCTGCCACTCGGGGGTTTTCGGGATACCGTCCCCCACCCCGAGGATATAGTCACGCCATTTGTCGAAGCCGGTGGTTCGCTCCCGTACATAGTCTTTATCGTAGAGATCTTCGGCAATCCAGACATAGGCGATGGCCAGGGCCATGGCGTTGCCGGTGTCCGGCCGCGGGGCAATCCATTTGCCGCCGAGGAGCGCCGCGGTATGGTTGAAATAGGGGTCGATATGGACCATCCTGATGCCGAGCGACTTCGCCCACTGCCGCCGCACCGTCCCCTCGAAGGCCCCGTAGACGCCGCTGGTCGACTCCGGATCGCTCGACCAGAAGACGATCATCTCCGCTTCCTTCAGGCAGTCTTCGACCGTGCCGTAGGTGTCGGTGGCGCCGTTGCGGATACTGTTGCCCCAGTGATGCATCGCCCCCCAGTACCACCCCTCCCAGCTGTCGGGATTGTGGACCATATGGCTTGAGCCGATGGAATTCATGAACCGGGTCTTGGCGCTCAGCCAGTAGCCGATATTGCCCCAGGTATGATGGGAGCCGCCGCCGTTCATGATCGCGCCGGGACCGTGCTCCCGCTTGACCCGCTTGATTTCGCCGGCAACGATGTCGAGGGCTTCGTCCCAGCTGATCCGCTCGTAGCCGGAGATGCCCCGGTTGGCGCAGTTGCGCTCGCCGTTCGGATCGAAGTCGACCCGTTTCATCGGGTAGAGCAGCCGGTCTTTCGAGTAGATCAGCGATTTGAGGGCGAATACATAGGGGTTGACCGTGCCCTTGCGCGGCGGGGTAAAGGACCGGCCGCGGGCATGGATGGTCCATGACCGGCCGTCGGTCTCGTCGAATTCGATCGGGGTGATGCGCAGGATCTTGCCGTCCTTGACATAGACAAAGACCGGCCCGCCGTTGGTATTGTTGACATAGCGGGTTACCCCGCCGCCCATGGCGATGCCGTATGGCGGCGTGTCGGAGAAAGAAACGGACTGCAGCAGCTTCATGGTCTGCATGAACCAGACGACATCTGCGTCCGCCCCCTGCACATCGACGCGAAAATTCTTCATCGCGTTGATCTGTTTGAGATAGTTGTTCGGCGCAAGCATCAATTGCACCGCCGTCGCCGCATCGGTGAAGATCATCGCCACGTCGGGATCGGCGCTCAATTGCCGATTCGAACTCACCGCGCCGTTTTTGATGATAAAGGTGCGGCCGCAGGAGTCGCCGCGGAGCTTGATCTGGGCGGTCAGGTCTTTTTCCTGCAGACGCCTGCGAAACGAGGGACTGAACTGCATTTTTGCTCTCATCAGCAGAAAAATCGCGAGGAGCATGGCTTGCCATACTCTCGTGGCCAGTGGCCCGGATCCGGTCAACACCGTGTCTACAAATCGTCTCGTCATGGAAGCCCTCCCTGGGTGGCAGTCAACTCCCCTTTTGTGTTGCAATCCTCGTTCCAACATAATTCGAACGTATTTCCAGTATGTTGGTCATCCCGATTGCAACAATCAACCGAATACGGTAAATAATTCTACCATATCCGGTGAAAATATCCGATGATTACCGAATACGGTAACTAAACAGCAGGAGATCTCATGGACGAAAATCTGTTTTTCAAGCAAGCCACCCTGCTTATCTGCAGCAGCCTGGATGTGGAGGTATCACTCTCGCGCTGTTTTCAGTTTATCCGCGGCTATCTTCCCGCCGATGCGATCTATCTCAACATCTATGAACCGAGCATCAGCGGCATCCGCTATGTCGCCATGGCCGATGGCCGCGGCGGGCAAAAGATCGAGAAATCGATCAAACTGACCGCCGACCTGATCGACGCCATCGAGAGCGGGAGACGGCTCAAGGACTATCTGATCATCAACCGGCCGGAGCATGATCAGATGGGGCGGGTCATTACGGAAGAACTCGGGCTGTCCGATCACTCCTTTATCGCCCTGCGCCTGATCATCGAGGGCCAGCGGCTGGGAGTAATCGATCTCTTTGCCAAGGGGCTCGACCGCTTTTCCCCGGATGACGCCCATCTCCTCGCCCAGTTGCGCGAACCTTTCGCCATCGCCATGGCCAACGCCCTGAAACATCAGGAGCTGATCGAGCTGAAGGAAAAACTGGTTTCCGACAACCGGTACCTGCACAGCGAGCTCATCTCCCAGTCGGGCGATGAGGTGGTGGGGGCGGAAAACGGACTGCGGAAAGTCATGGCCAAGGTGAAACAGATCGCCCACCTGAAAAACACCGTACTGATCCTCGGCGAAACCGGCACTGGCAAGGAAGTCATCGCGGGTGCCATCCACCGGCTGTCGCCGCGCCAGAACGAACCGTTCATCAAGGTCAACTGCGGTGCCATCCCGGAAAACCTGATCGACAGCGAACTCTTCGGCCACGAAAAGGGCGCCTTCACCGGTGCGGTCAGCCAGAAAAGGGGCCGGTTCGAACGGGCCCATAAGGGAACTATCTTCCTTGACGAAATCGGCGAGCTGCCGTTCTGGGCGCAGATCCGGCTGCTCCGGGTCCTGCAGACCCAGGAAATCGAGAGGGTCGGCGGTTCGCCGCCGATCAAGCTCGATATCCGGGTGATCGCCGCCACCCACCGCGACATGCAGCGGATGGTGGCCGACGGTCAGTTCCGCGAGGATCTGTGGTTTCGCATCAATATGTTCCCCATCAGGATTCCGCCCCTCCGCGACCGGGTATCGGACATCCCTCTGCTCACCGAATATTTTCTCGCCAGGAAATCAAAGGAGCTGGGCATCTCACCCGTCCCGCAGCTCGCCCCCGAGGCCATACAGAGCCTCATCCACCAGGCGTGGCCCGGCAATGTCCGGGAACTGGAAAACGCCATCGAACGGGCTCTGATCCAGCATCGCCAGGGCCCGCTCTCGTTTCATCACCCCCAGGAACTTCGCCCGGACAACCGCACCGAACCGGCGATTACCGTCGCCCCACGCCTGGCCCCTCTGGATGATGTGGTCCGCGGCCATATTGTCCAGGCCCTGCAGGCGGCAGGCGGCAAAATCAACGGCCGGGGCGGGGCGGCGGCCCTTTTAGGCATTCATCCCAATACCCTGCGCAACCGCATGCAAAAACTTGGTATTGAATTCGGCCGCAAGAGCCATCTTCGTGGAGATGGAAACGTGGGATAACGAAAGAAAATCATTCAGCTTCTTCTGGTGAGAAACGCAGGACATGTTCGCTCATGGTTTCGTAAATATCGCGCCGGTGGCCGATAGCCCAGACAATGATAATTTTCTTCTGAGTATCCGCCTTAAAAACAATTCGATACCTTAAAAACCTGTAAGAACAAAAGCCGCTCAATTCCCCGTGCAGTTCTTTGCCGAGATAAGGGTTTTCGGCAAGTTCCTTCAGGGCTTCCTTTGCTGCTTTCCTAATTTCAGGGCTAAGTTTTTTTGCTGCATCATTTGCAAAAGCTGTGATCTTGACTTGATAGGTCATCAAAACGCCTCGTCAAGATCAATCAACCTGCCTGCTTTCACAGCGTTAGCGGAACCTTTCAATTGCCTCATCATTTCAGGATCGGCAAGAATATCTATGGTCTCCAGCAAACCTTCAAACTTTCTCATAGACAACATAACGGCTTCGGGAACGCCGTTTTTGGTGATTGCAATGGTGTCGTTGGTATCGTGCAACTGTCTCACCATATCCAAGAGCTTCGCCTTCGCTTGAGTGATAGGAATATATGTTTCAATCGTTTGCATGGTCTGCCTCCTTTTCGGTTTCCTTTAATGGTCATTATAAGGACCACCTCAAGCACTTGCAAACAAAATAGTTATAATAAGGACCATTTCATCGAGCTTCATACTTTCCAGTTTTATTCGATATACTCCAGCACACAGCTAAGGACCACACACAGCTAAGCACAGCTAAGGGTCAGGTCTTGAAATATCATTTATCTCAAAAATGATATTTCAAGACCTGACCCTTATGTTACTGCCGTTTGGCGCCTCGGCGCGGACCCGGCCAAAGGCTTGCAGATTCTTTTTGCTTGAGGTTTCAACCAGGCCGCCGTCGCCACCTTCGCTGCCACCCATGGCATTGATCCCGCCGCTGAAGTCGGTGCGGTCATCGGACCATAACACCACTTTACCACCCTGACCGTTCCCGGTGGCGGAGGCATCGATCGAGGCGCCCGCGGCCATGGTCAGGGTTTTGGCATGGGGCAGATCGCCCCGGCCCTGGTAGTCGCCACCGACCAGGACGGTGCCGCCGCCGGCGCTTCCCCGCGCGTCGATCCTGGTGTCGCCGACAAGGCTGATGATGTCGCCGATGATGGCGACATCGCCGCCTTTACTGCCACTGTTGAGTCCGGAAGCTTCAAGACTGGCGTTGTCGGCGACGACCTTGCCGCCATCGATAACGATACTGCCGCCTTGATTGCCAAGGGAGCGGGCGCGAACAATACCCTGGAGATTGATGGCGCTCTCCTGCAGCATGGTTTTGCCGCGGGCCGTGAGGACGACGCTGCCGCCGTCGGCTTCGATCAGACCCTGGTTGTCGATCAAAGCCTGCAGGGTGCTGCCGTCGACTGCCACCTTGAATTGGCCGCTATTGTCGAGATCGAGGCTGACCGTCTCGCCGGCGGCTGAAGCGGCGGTGCCGCCGCTGGCGCTGATTGTGCCGGTATTCTTGATGTTGTCGGCGGCCAGGATGACAAAGCCGCCGTCGACCGCCTTGAGGTTGCCCTGGTTGACCACCTCGCCGTGGCCGTCACCTGAGAAACGGTAATTGCCGGCAACAAAGTCGCTGTCGGAGATGTTCTTGGTGGTTGCCAGCAGGCCGCCGACATGCACCTCGGCCGTCGTGCCGAACAGGACACCGTTCGGGTTGACCAGGAAGACCCGCCCATTGGCTTGGAGGCTGCCATAGATCTCCGAACGGCTGCCGCCGGTTACCCGGTTGAGGGCAACCGAGCTCGCATTTGGCTGGTTGAAGGTCACTTTGCTGTCTGCGCCGATGTTGAAGCTTTGCCAGTTGACGCCTAGCTTCCCGCTGTTCTGCTGCACAGTCATGGTTTTTCCGGAGCTGCTGATGCTGCCGCTGCCGACGGCGACAGTGCCGCCGCTCGGCAAGCCATCGGCCCAGACAGGGGTGGCGCCGACAATGAGCGACATGCCAAAACATACAACTCTACCAAAATCCAAACAGGAACGGAGGGAGGCGAGATTCAGGGTGGGAGTGCTGCCGATACTGTCGCTCTTGCGCTTTCCTGCCGAATTTTCGGCAACGGCGATGAGTTGACCGCGTTTTTTATTGAACACGAGACGATAGATCTTATTATTCATAGAGACGCTCCTGTCGAAGACAAAAAGTGTTTATGGATTGTTGAATATGGAGGCGTTGATGAAATCGCTGATGTTAAAAATTCACACTTGCATATACCCATACACGGCTGTCGGCATCTTTGTCCGAGGTTGCCTCCTCGCCGCCGTGATCGCGGAACGCCCACACCAGTTTGAGGGAATAGGCGTCACGGCGGCTGAGGGAAAGACCGGCGCCGGTGCCTCCGAGTTGGCGATGCGCAGGCCCGCTGTAGCCCTGCCAAGAAGTCTCATTGATGGTGACCCAGCCTTGGTCGCGGAATATTGCCAGGCCGAAATCGCCCGTTCCCAGGAGAGGTAACGCCAAGGGAAGGGAGTAACGGAATTCGAAAATGGCGAGGTTGCCGAGGTCGCCCGGAGCCTCTCCCACAGGATAGGCGCGAACGGCATCCGGACCGCCGAGAGAAAACTTCTCGGCTGAGTCGAGATTATCCCAGGCCCATTGGCCGGTCAGGGAGCCGTAACAGCTGAAGCGATGGCTGCCGAAGCTGAGCAAAGCCTGCTCCCGGGAAAGATTGTAATTAATCTTTTTAAAACTCCCCTGGGCGTCTTCTGCTCCGGCTTGTGATGAATCGTCAAAGGAAAGAGATCCACCGGTGAAGGTCAGGCCGTAACCGGTGAGACCGCCGCCGAAAAATTGGTCGCCGCCATTGCCGTTGATACTGAGAGGAACGGTCCACTCTTCTTTTTTGGTGACGGTGTCGAGAATATCGTCTTCAAGCCATTTATAGCTGTAACCTCCACGGAGGAAGAGATTGCCGGCGATACTTCGTATCAGGGGATAGGAGATGTAGGAGTTGAGGGCATGGGCCTGACCGTGGGCATCAACGGCATCAAAAGGAGCACCGAGAACATAGACCGACGGCGTGTAGTCGATCCCCATGCGCCAGCCGGTAAAGCCGACCGGAAGATTGTAGTCGAAGCTGCCACGGTTCATGCCATCGCCGGTGGTCGTGAAATCGAGGCTCAGGCGATCCCCGATACCGAGCGGGTTGTTGAGGCGCAGGGCGGCGTTGCCGCGGGCTCGACCGGTATGGCGGTTGCCGTAATTGTCGGAAGAGAGTTGCCCGCCCCACGCGGGTCCCGGCTTGGCAGTGAGTTGAAAGATCGAGGTGCCGATCTGCTCTCCCGAACGGAGGGTTCCGGCAACATCGGCAAGACCGGGAAGATCGGAGACAAGGCCGAGGGCGCGGTCGATATGACGTTTTTCCAGGACCACCCCTTGGCAATCAGGGGCGATGTTGTCACACAGGTTGTAGTCGAGAAACTTTTTAAGCCTTTCCTCGGTGTAACCGGCTTTATCGCCGGTCAAGGCGATGGTGGTACGATCGTATCTGCCTTCAAGTATGGTTATGCCGATAATTCCATCAGTTGATGTTTGGGCGGGGACATAGGCTGTGGCGACGGAATACCCCTGTTCGCGGTAATATTTGCTGATCAGGCCGGCAATGGCATCGAGACCCGCGAGATCGATTTGGTCGCCTGACGCCTTGGCGATGGCCGGTATCTCGCGCAGCAACTCGTCGCTGGCGATATGTTCGTTTCCGGTAAAGGCGAAACCCCGCACCAGTACCGTCGGACCGTCCGCCATCGGTATTTTCTGTTCGTCTTCCCGGGGAACCTGCAACCGATTCTCGCCGGGCAGGGGAAGTGGCGGAAGCGGCGGCACGCTCTCACGAAAAATCTGCCCGGCGTCCGGGCGATCCGGGGCGGCCTGAAGAGGCGTCGGCAGCGCCAGGCAGAGAAGAGCAAGGGCAATATGGTTTTTCTTTGCTGTGGTGAATGCGGTGAGGTGCATTGTTGGCTCCATAAAAGTACCAGGTGCGGTAATACGTCCATTTTGCAGGGTTTAACGCCGATATTCATACAATGGAGTTATCCCCTTGTCACTGGGTATATTTATGGGTAGATACTGGGAATTTTAAAATTCTGTCAAAATAACAGGGGTGTCCGCACCTTTTGTCAAGATTCATATCGATCTTAATCCTTCGAAGCAATGAAACTCTCTTTCAGTTGGAAGCTTGGCCTGGTCGTCACCGTTCTCTCGGTGAGTCTGACCAGCGTGTGCGTCTATTCCTTGTACCTGATCTCCTACAAGGCCTTGATGGGGCAAATCACCAAGAATATGCTGCACGTCGGACGGATCGGGGCGTTGATGTTCGATGACGAGGCGAGGGCGGCGATCAAACGGTTGATTGCGGCGACGGAAAGGGATTCGATCGTCGGCGAGGCCGAGATTGCCGCCATGCCGCCGCGCACCACCTTGAAAAGTCTGACGCAGGAGGATATCGACCGGTATCACGCCTCAAGCGATTTCCAGATGCTGCTCGATGTCCTCAGCATGGTTTCGCTGGCCACCTCTCAGGATATGGAACCTAAGCAATCCCATTATCGCCTCGACGAACCGCTGAAGACGATAAGCGCCGGGGCCTTCGGGGTGTATCTTGCCGTACCGATAAAGGAATCGCCGAATATGGAGGTGTGGAAATACCTTGCATCTTCGGCTCCGTTACCGACCTCCGACGGTTGGCCCGGCAATCCCATCGGCAACCTGGCGAAGAGCTGGGAGCCACTCGATTATTTGCTAAAAGGCAAATCCTTTGTCGATGACCGCCTCTATACCGACGAGTTTTATACGGCCTTAAGCGCCGCCGTTCCCATCCTCGATCAGGACGGCTCGACCTTGGCGATTCTCGGGATAGATTACGCCGCCACCGAAGAAAGGAACAAACTCCTCGTCCTGAAACTGTTCTGTTACGGCCTGGTGGCAGGGAGTTTGCTGCTTTCCATAATCAGTTCGGCCTACTTGGCCAGGAAACTGGGATCTTCCCTGCGGCTGCTCGCCGATGCGGCGCGACGGGTGGCCGATAACGACCTTGCGGTGGCAATCGATATCAAATCGAACGACGAGTTTGCCATGCTGGGCAGGGTGTTCAACCAGATGGTTGTCTCCATCCGCAAGTATATGCTGGCCTTGGAAGAAAAGCATAATCAACTGGCGACGATCGTCCTCGACATGCACGACGGTGTCGGAGCGATTCTCACAAGCATCGTCATGAACTCGGAAAAGCATGCAGCGACCGACCAAACCTCCCTCGCTGCGACAGCCGCACGGCTGCAATCGGTCAATCACCTGGCCAGAGAAGGTCTGACCGAGGTGCGGTTTTTAATGAACGCCCTGGACTACGAGCGTTGTGATTTTGCGGTGATTGTCGAGGAAATCCGGATGCAGGGAGCCGATATTTTGGCGCCGTCGGGGGTCAAACTCGATTTGCGGATCGCCGGCGAACTGCCCCGGGGCCGCATGGAATTCCGTGAATTTCTTGAACTGCAGCGAATCTTTCGGGAGGCCTTCGTCAATATCGTCAAACACTCGGACGCCACTCACTGCGAGGTATCGATCGATTTTACCGGACCGGATGTTGCCATCTCGATTGCCGACGACGGTGCCGAGGTCGGTCAAGAATCAAAGGGCGGCGGCCGCGGCCTGAAAAGCATGGGTGGCCGTGCCCGGCGGCTTGGCGGGACCCTGGAATATTTTCGCCGGGACGGGTTCCACATAAAGCTGAGCCTGCCCCGGTCGCCGCAATCTCCTGATCGGGCAGAGACCGCCGATTCGGGAAAATCCCCCGGCCTTGCCAATTGAAACCTGGGGGTAAATGAGACTGTCGTTCACCTGGAAGCTCGGGATTGTCGTCGCCCTTCTGTCTCTCGCCTTGACCGGCGGCTGTTTTTACTGGTTCTATGTCGTTTCCTCCGGGGCGTTGACCAAGCAAATCGGCAAAAACCTCCTCTCTGTCGGGCGCCTCGGGGCGTTGATGTTCGACGAGGAAGCGCAGGGGGCGATCAAAGTGAATAAGTATCTGGCGTCGGTTGCGCCCCTACCAACAGCGGATGGCTGGCCCGGCAATCCCATCGGCAACCTCACCAAAGGGTGGACCCCGCCTGCCTCTGCTTTCGCAGGAAAACCCTATGTCGACGACCGCTTATACACGGACAGCTTTTACACCTCGCTCAGTGCGGTCGTGCCCCTCCTCGATGCCGACGGCTCCTTTCTCGCTTTTCTTGGCATCGATTATGCGGCGACCAAGGAGAAGAACGCCCTGATCCTTCTGCAATATATTTCATTCGGTTTGATTGCCGGCGGTCTGCTGTTTACCGCGCTTATTGCGTATTACACGGCCCGTCGATTGGGGGCGACGCTCCGGCAGCTGAGCGATGCCGCGCAAAGGGTAGCCGCGAGCGATCTCACCGTGGTCCTCGACATTCACTCGAACGATGAGTTCGCTATGGTCGGCAGGGTGTTCAACCGAATGATCGCCGGGATTCGCCATGCCATCTCGGCCTTCGATACAAAGCACCGTCAGCTTGCCGCCATCATCTGGTATATGCATGACCGGGTCGGGGCGATCCTCACCGCCATTGCCGCCGAGACCGAAAAGGAAGGCGGGGACATCGGCGCCGGCAGGCGGGAAGCCACCGGTTGCCTGCCGACGATCCATCGGCTCGGACGGGACGGTTTGACCGAGGTGCGATTTCTGATGAGCGCCCTGGATTACGACCGATGCGATTTTTCAGTGCTGATTGAGGAGATCCGGATGCAAGGCGCCGATCTTCTGGCGCCGGCGGGGGTTACCCTCAATCTTCGCATGGTTGCGGACTGCACCGACACCCCCTTGGATTTCCGCGATTTTCTTGTCTTGCAGAGACTCTTCCGGGAAATCTTTACAGCTCTCGGCACAGGCAAAAAGGGCGGTGTTTGTACGGTAACAATGGATTTAAGCGGAGTGGAGACGGTGATGGACATCCTTGCCCCGGATCATAACGAAAACAAGAACGGCAGCAACGGCGATCGGGAGCTGAGCTGTCTGATAGCCGAAGCCGCTTCATACGGTTGCAGACTGGAGTGTTTTCCCTCGGAAGGCTTTCATCTGCGGCTGCATTTTCCATCACCGCTTGCTCGGTCATAAAATCGATGGACAGGGAAAATGAGATAGAGGTCGTTATGAACAAGAAAATCATGGTTGCGATTGTTGAAGATCAACCCGACATTGCCGAGAAACTCTGTACCATCATCGGCGAGTCGGCGGATTTGCAGGTGGCGGCGCTCTACTCCTCCGCCGAGGAGGCCCTGCGAGATGGATTGCCGCAAAAAGGAATCGAGGTGTTTCTGGTCGATCTCGGCCTGCCGGGATTGAACGGGATTCATTTCATCACCCAGGCAAAGGGTTGTTGCCCTGAGGCGCACTTCCTAGTCCATACCATTTCCGAAAGCGGCGAGAAGCTGTGGTCCGCTCTCGCCGCCGGGGCCATCGGCTATGTGCTCAAGGGCTGTCCCAGCAGTGAAATCATCGAAGGCTTGAGAATCGTGGCACGGGGCAACACCCTGTTGAGCCCAAGGATGGCGGCCAAACTCATCCGATTTTTCAATGATATAACCGGTCCGGTCTCACCGTTGACCAAGCGGGAGAAGGATATTCTCCAAGGACTGAAGGAAGGCAGCACCTATGAAGAAATTGCCGAAGCAAGATTTCTCAGTCCCCATACGGTTCATACCCACATCAAAAACATCTATCAGAAATTGCGGGTGAGCAACAGGGACGATGCGGTGAAGAAGGCCGTCGCCTTTCAGTTGCTATCCGAGAAAGCTAGGTGATGGCGAGAGGTGAGGTATTTACAAATCGCGTTGCAATTCGGCAATGAGACATTTCCACAGCTGTTCTTGAGTATCTTTGTCAAGATCGATAAACACGGCTGCAAAATTATCACTCTCGATTCTCACTACCTTTGCTTTTATTTTAAATATATTCGGCTGGATATCCTGAAGCTGGAAGTTAAAAATGAGGAGAATTTCTTCATTAACAGATGGCAGTTGGGTTGCTGATTTTACTGAACAGCCGCTTGTTGATATGTCGATGAGAACACATTGTCCACTTCTATCGTTCACCCTGTAAGCAACCGGAAATTCATGAAGGTGAAGGCGGAGACCATTGCGCTTCACCATCTTTGCAAGTTTCTCCTCCGCCTCTTCTTCTGTGGCTGCATAAATTGGTTTATAGCCGCTTATAACCTGGGCAGCATTCATTACCTGTCGGTAGAACAAGCTTTCGGGGGTTGCAACCCAAACAATGTTTCCGGCTCCGTTGCCAATAATATAATTAACTGCCTTCCTGAAAGTGGCTATGCCATTGAGATGTATCAATGAACATCCGGAAAGGTCAGCGATTACATTAAAACCGGGTTGCAGATCAGCAACGCTAAATCTTGTGTCGGTATACAGTGCATCCAAATCTTTTTTGGTTATATTTCCGCTAATTGTCAGGTGCAATTTGTTTTTGCGAATGTCTGGGAGAACCTTAAGGGTTTTCTTTATTTCGGTCATATTCCTTGTATCCTTTCTCAAGATAGTACCTGTTGAGGCTCAAAAGCAGCCCTGGCTTTCACCCCCGGAGGCGGCACACAGCTTGCTCTGCCAATATAAAGCGGACACTGCCGTTGTTTTTCAGGACCCCCCGCCAAAAAACAAATACGCAAACAGCACCGCCCCGATCATGCCGGCCAGGTCGGCGACGAGTCCGCCGGCTACGGCATAGCGCATGCGTCTGATGCCGACGGAGCCGAAGTAGACGGCCAGGACATAGAAGGTGGTCTCGGTGCTGCCCTGGACAATCGCCGCCAGACGACCGGCGAAGCTGTCCGGGCCAAAGTTTTTCATGGTTTCCACCATCATCGCCCGGGCCCCGCTGCCGGACAGCGGCTTCATCAGCATGGTCGGCAGACCATCCACCCAGGCCGGGTCCCAGCCGATGGACGTCACCGCTATTCTCACCCCGTTCATGAATACATCCAGGGCGCCGCTGGCCCGCAGCATGCCGATGGCGACCAGCATCGCCACCAGATACGGAATAATGGTCACGGCGGTCTGAAACCCGTCTTTGGCCCCTTCGACGAAGGCCTCATAGGCGTTGACCCGCTTCACCAGGGCGCCGATGAGAAAGGCGGCGATGACCGCGAGCAGCAGCAGGTTGCTGAGCAGAGACGATTGTGCAGTCAGCTCTTCTGCCGGCAGATGGAGAAACCACGCGGCCAGCCCACCCACCGCAAGGGTCAGGCCGCCGAGCCAGGCGAGCACCACGCCATCCAGCCGGATACTCTGCACCGCCGCGACAAAGAGAAAACCGGCCAGCGTCGAACAGTAGGTGGCCATCAGGATCGGGACGAATACATCGGTCGGGTCGAGGGCGCCCAGCTGGGCCCGGTAGGTGAAAATGGTCACCGGCAGCAGGGTCACCGAGGAGGCGTTGATCACCAGAAACATGATCTGGGCATTGCTCGCCGTATCCTTGTCCGGATTCAGTTCCTGCAACTCCTGCATGGCCCTGATGCCGATCGGCGTGGCCGCATTGTCGAGGCCCATCATGTTGGCTGCCATGTTCATGGTGATCGAACCGAGGGCCGGATGGTCTTTCGGCACATCCGGAAAAACCCTGGCAAAGAGGGGCGAAAGCCGGCGGGCGAGGGCAACGAGAAATCCCGCCCTTTCGCCGATCCGCATCACCCCGAGCCACAGACACATTACGCCCGTCAGCCCCAGCGCGATCTCGAAGGCGGTTTTGGCGCTGTCAAACCCGGCCTTGATCAAAACGGCAAAGATATCCTGCTGACCGTTTATCAGAAACTGGTAGAGGCCTGCGGCAAAGGCGGTCAGGAAAAAACCGACCCAGATGACATTGAGCATGGTTCTGCTCCATAAGAGAGGATAAAAAGTATCAGTATTTCAAAGCCCCGGAAAAGGAGGGAGCCTCCCGCGACTGCAATGGGCAGCAGCCTAACAGACCATCTTGCCAACTTCAATAAGTTTTGCCGAACCGTTCAGGTAAGGTGAGCGGCGACTCTCAGGCGACTCTCTGAGGTTCGACCCCGGAATTATTCATGATCTCATTGCCAAAGTTCATTTGAAAGGGTAGTTTCAACGCCTTCATCCGGCGGCCTCCCTGTGGAAGCCTGAACTGGAGCCTCAATGAAGGCAGATTCCCGTCATTTTCCATGACGATCAGCAGAAGGAGAATTCCATGCAGAGAGCTGTACCCGGCGTCGGAACCCGGCGTTCGACGCTTGTGGATCGAGACAACAGACCGGTGCTGGTGTTGGGGGCCACGGGCTACGTGGGCGGACGCCTGCTGCCCCTTCTTCTCGAACGCGGCTTGAAGGTGCGCGCGGCCGGGCGCTCGGACCGCAAGATCCAAGGGCCGGCCCTGGGGCAGCCATCCGAACCTGGAGATCGTCGTGGCCGACGCTCTGGACACCGCGGTTCTCGCCGAAGCCATGCGCGGCTGCCAGGCGGTGTTCTACCTCATCCATTCCGTCAGGCCAGGGGAACAGGATTTTGCCACCCTGGACCGGCGCATCGCCTATTCCACGGTACACGCCGCACGCGAAGCCGGAGTGGACTGGATTCTCCATTTCACCGGTCTTGGCAACCCGGCGCATCTCTCGGAGCAACTGCGTTCGCGCTACGAGGTAGGTGAAATTCTGGCCCTGGGCGGCGCCAGGGTGACCCAACTGCGTGCGTCTCTGGTTTTGGGCTCGGGCGGGGCCTCTTTCGAGATGATTCAGGCCTTCTGCGGGTATCTGCGGATCATGTTCGCCCCACGCTGGATGGATGCCAGGTGCCAGCCTATCGCCATCGCCAACGTGGTCGAGTATCTGGCCGGCTGTCTGGAGCACCCGGAGACCGCCGGGCAGGTTTATGAGATCGGCGGTCCGGACGTTCTCACCTGGCGTGAATTGTTCCGCATTTATGCCGACGAGGCCGAGCTGCCGCAGCGCCTCGTCCTGGTTCTGCCCATGCGAATCCACCGGATTTCCATCTGGTGGATGAACCTGGTCACCCCGGTATCCGTTGCTCTCATCCGGCCCCTGGTTGAGCGCATCGGCGGCAATACCGGCTGGTATTTCGGCACCTGCCTCTGGCGGCTGCGCGGCTTCGTGGACGAACTGCTGGGCGGTCCGGGTTTGTCCCGGGGGCGCCGTCACGTGGATTCGGTGGCCGTGGGCGACCATCTGGATTTCTGGCGGGTGGTGGCGGTCGAGGAACCTTGCCGGCTCCTGCTGCGGGCCGAGATGCTGGCTCCGGGCGTGGCCCTTCTGGAGTTCCGGGTTCAGGTGCTCCCGGACGGTTCCACCGAGCTGCGCATGACCCCGAGCTTCGAACCTCGGGGTTTTGCAGGCAGGATCTACTGGTGGATCATCGCCCCCTCCCACTCCCTGCTCTTCAGGTCGATGCTCAAGCAGATGGTCAAAGCCGCCGGCGTCCGTGTCCTGAGCGGCCCGTCCTGCGTCGCGGATGGCTGACCCGAGGAACTCGGCGGCATTCCGGGTGAGGCGAAATCTACGGGCCGTGGGGCCGGAGGATCGTCACCGAAGCAAAGATTTGACGGTCATGGGCACGGAAAAGCTGCCGTCCGAGCAGGTGCCGGCGCTGGCGACCGACTTCAATACGGCTGAGAAATTTGCCAAACATGTCACAGAAAAGTGACTGGTGACTACTGCCCTGCTTGCGCTGAAATCATCCTGGGTCGGGAGCAAGGTGATCGCTATAGCGAATTGATCGGGCAGTTTCGGCGGGAAATCAATGCTGCCTATGTCGACCCCATTTACATCGCGACGGTGCGCAAGAAACTTGATTTGGATCAGCGCGAAGCAGCCGAAATTTTTGGTGGCGGCGTCAATGCCTTCTCGCGCTACGAAAATGGCAAAACCAAACCGCCTTTGGCTTTGGTGAAGCTGCTCAAAGTGCTTGATCGGCACCCTGATTTGCTTGGCGAGGTTAGAGCGGCGTAGACGGGACTAACCCCAACGTTGAGCCCTAACCCCCGGTTTCTCAGAAGCATCAGTAATTGGAAACGACCAACTATGCTCTCTGCTTCCTTCCACTCTGCGAGCACTTGCACATTGCCTGTATTTCCTTTTCCATTTTTTCCGGGGACTCAATTGACGCGACGCCGCATCTGCTCAGGCTTGCGGAGCTTGTGAATGCGGGCGGCATATTCGCTGCTTTCCGCCGGTCGGCCCATCTTCTGATAGAGGCCCGCCAGGGTCTCGAAGACGACGAGCAGATGCATTCTGCCGCCCTCGGGACCCTTCTCGAGAATTTTGCGGGAAGAAAGCAGCGCCCGCTCGGCCTCATCGTACCGGCCGGTCATCACATACAGCGTCCCAAGATTGTGATAGCTCTGGGCCGTGGCCGGATGGACCGGTCCTTCGGCCTTTTTCCAGATGGCAAGCGATCGTTTCAGATATTTTTCGGCCTCTTCGAGTCTGCCCTGCTCCCGGCAGATGGCGGCGAGGTTGTCGAGGGACTGGGTGATTGCCGGATGGTCCTGGCCGAAGGCCCGTTCCCGGATGGCAAGAGCCCGGCTGTGCTGCTTCAGGGCGAGGACGTGTTCGCCGCGCAGGCTGTGCAGCACGCCCTGGTTGTTGTAGGACTGGGCCACCGCCGGATGGTTGGCGCCCAGCGCCCGCTCGCGGATTCGCAACGACTTTTCCAGAAGGGGGGCGGCCGCCCCGGCCTTGCCGGTATTGAGATAGAGTTCGGCGAGGCTGTTGCGGCACTGGGCCAGATCACCATGGTCCTCGCCCAAGGAGGCCGAATATATCTTCGCCGCCTGCTGCAGCAGCGATTCGGCCTGATCGGTCTTGCCGGTTACCGCGTAGAGTTCCGCCAGCCGTTCCAGAACCTTGGCGATCTGCGGATGGTTTTCCGGCAGGGCCCCGCTCAGGATATCGATCACCTGATGCAGCAGGGGTTCGGCCACCGCATACTCGCCCCTGGCGAGGTAGATTTCGGTCAGATCCCAGAGGATGGCGGCAAAGCCCGGATCCTCCGGTCCGACAGTTTTTTCGTAGATGGCCAGTGCCCGGCGCAGGCTGCGCTCGGCCGGCTCCAGCTGCCCTTTACCGATGTCGATGGCGGCCAGATTGATCAGGGCATCGGCCACTTCGATGGAATCCGGGCCGCTTGCCTCTTCATTAGTCATGCCGTTCAGCTCTGCCCAGGTATCGCTCATCGTTTCCATCCTTAACCTCTAATGTTGTCCTCTAATGCTGAGTTTTGTCCCGCCGGATCTCCCGGAGGGACTTTTCAACTCCTTAGATCGTCATAATTGTCGTACCGCTATTGCCCATCAAACCGTAGGTCTGCGCCATGGCGACTTTTGCTCCTTTCACCTGACGGGCGCCGCATCTTCCTCTCAGTTGATTGGCGCATTCGATAACCTGCCAGAGGGCTTGCGCCGAAAGCGCTTCGCCATGGGAAGAAAATCCGCCGCTTGGGTTGACCGGCAGCTTGCCGCCGATCTTCGTCATCCCGTCCCGCAGCATCTTGTCCGCTTCGCCCTCTTTACAGAACCCGCATGTTTCCAGGTAGACCAGGTAATGCCAGGAGCTGTTGTCGGGCAGCTCCAGGACATCGATATCCTCGGGACCGAGACCGGATTTTTCATAGGCCTGGCGGGAAGCCGAGTAGCTTTCGCTGAGCATGGGGGCCTCGGCGACGGCCGGGCAGGACAGCGCGGAAATACGGATGGTCGGGTCGCCATAGATGGCGCTGCCCATGGTGGTGGCGTTGATCTTCACCGCTTTGTCGGCTTTGCCGATCAATCCCTTGTCGGCTGTGATGATAACAGCCGCAGCACCGGTACTCACCGGGCAGATCTCATACAATCTGAGCGGATCGCAGACATAGGCGGAGCTCAGTACCTCTTCCAGACTGTAGGTTTTTTTGAAACGGGCGTGCGGATTTTGGGAACCATACTCGCTCATCAGGACCTTGACCATTGCCAGATCCTGCTCGGTGGTGCCGTATTTCGCCATCCTTTTCCGGCATTCCAGCGCCCAGTAGATCGGGTTGGGCAGACCACCCATTTTCCATCTGATCACGTCCCGATCCTGCACCGCGTTGTCCGATTTCGCGGTGAGGAAACCCTTCGGCGATACGTCGGCGCCAAAGGCGAGAGCCGTATCGGTCTCGCCGGCGGCGACACTGTTATACGCCATTCTGATGGCGGCGGAGCCGGTCGCGCAGGCATTGTAGACGTTAACCACCGGAATACCGGTTTCGCCGAAAATTGACTCCAGATACTGCCCGGAAAGGTGACCGGCGTTGCCGCCGTAAATAAAAATCCCGGCCAT
>CAYTVF010000077.1:0-14821 GCA_964441345.1 uncultured Desulfopila sp.
GTTCGATGACGGTGGGCCGGCCGGCCGGCAAGGCCGGAGGCTCGTGGTGTGGATGCTCTCCGACATCCAGCCGCCGACTCCCGCCGAACGGATTCAATTCGAGCGGGCCGTAGCCGATGTCAATGACCATGTCGATGGGGTCGATTTCGCCGTAATCGCCGGCGATCTGCTCAAGTCGCGCAGCCAGGATGAGGAGTTTTCCTGGTTTCTGGCAGCCCGCAATCGTTCGAAGGTGCCTCAATGGTATGAGATAGCCGGCAATCACGATGTCCGTTCGGGGGAACGTTTCCGCCACTATTTCCCGAAGCCGTCATCCTATGCGATCGAGGTTGGCAACGTCCTGTTCCTGCTCATGTCCGACGAGTTGCCGACCTCGAAAACGGAAATCTCCGACGAGAACTTCGGGTGGTGGCGGGATATGGTCGCTGACAACCGGCACCGCATCATTATCACCGTGACCCATGGACAGCTGGCAGGCAGCGGTCTCCTCGGTTCTTCGTTTTCCAGCCGGACAATCGACGGTTCGGAGCGTTTCGAGAAGGTGCTGCAGGAGGAGCGGGTGGCGATCTGGGCTTCCGGCCATTGCCATCTGCCTCAGGGGCTGCCGGGAACAGTGAGTATTCAGGAGAAGCTCGGCTCCACTTTTTTTGTCAATGTCAGTTCCATCGACGAGGGGTTGTTGCTCGACAGCCAGTCGAGATTTTTTATCTTCGAGGATGGCTCCGACAGGGTTTGGATCCGTTCACGAAATCATAGCGAAGGCCGGTTCGACCGGAGCCTCGATATCGAACTGCGGCTTGATAAACCCTTCGTCTGGCATGGCGAAGGGCCAAGGGTGCTGGTCCGGCAGCCATAAATCTGGGGAAAGAAGAAACCTACCTTATACTGCCGCGTCCCGGGGCTTCCTTGAATTTTACCAGGGCAGCCAGGATGTCGCAGGTCGTTGTCGGCAGGCCGAGCCGCTTGCCCTGCTTGCTCACGTAGCCGATCAGGGCATCGACCTCGGTCGGTTTGCCGTTCTCCAGATCCTGCAGCATCGACGGCCGGTGATTGTAGGTGGCCGGGACGAGCTTCCTGTAAAATACCTCCTTGTACGCCTCGGCATCCGGCCAGGGGGTTCTGCCGCCGAGGGCGGCAATGACCCCGAAGGTCTCCTCGATGACCCGGTCCAGCAGCTCTCTCGTTTCCTGCCGCTCGACCAGGGCGCCGTAGTGAACGCCGAGGATGGCACCCAGGGGGTTGAGGCTGCAGTTATAGAGCAGCTTGGCAAATAGCGACTGATGGACATCCGCCACCGCCAGGGCCGGGTGTCCCGCGCTGTCGATCATGGCGGCAAGCGTCCTGGCCGATTCGGGGATGGCGCCGCAACGGCTGCCGCCCACGTGGATCGCGTCGGCGGATACGGTAATGGCGATCGTGCCGGGCTGGGTGATTTCGAAGCCGGTGATGACCCGGGCCCCAAGGCTTTTTTCCGGACCGAACTGCTGTTCGAGCAGTTCCACATTGCCGCAGCCGTTTTGCATGGAGACGACCCGGGCCCCGCGATCGCCTAAGGTTGCGATATCCCGGACTGCTTCTGCGGTGTTATAGGCCTTGGTGGTGATGAGGACGAAATCATAGCTTTTGGTGGCTGAAGCGATGCTTGCGAGGAGCGAATAATTGGTCTTCGGGGCGATGAATTCACCAAGAATGCCGGTTACTTTCAGGCCGTTTTCCGAGACGCTTTTGATAAAGCGGTCGCGGAGAATAAGGTCGATGTGGTGCCCGTCGGCGGCCAGCATGCAGCCGATGGCCTGGCCGAGCGCGCCTGCTCCGTAGATAAGAAATCTCATGGGTGTTCTCTCTGATTCATGATTGAAAATTGTCCGGTCCCTCCCTTGGTTACGGGAGCGGCATCTCTGTTTAATTGCCGCGGATCTTTTTGTCAACAGAGGGTGGCCGGCTGCCCCTCTCCTCCTTTTTTTCTTGCCCAACCGGATTAACTGGTTATTGTGCTGTTTCTGCAGGAGGAAAGTGCGATCAACGCAGAGTTCGGGTTTCGATGCCGGGCTTTAAGAGAAGCATACGGGAAGCATACGGTCAGGAAAGCATACAGTTTCAGTTTGTGACGGAGCAAAAAGCACATGTGGTTGTTTAAAAAAAAGACGCTTACGGGGCTGGCCAGAACCTGTGGCTGAGCGGCAAAAATCGGTCCGGCGGATCTGTCGGACGCACTGAGTGGCCTTACGTTCAAGAGAAATCCCGATTTACTCGTCGGAATCGAAACCTCGGACGATGCTGCCGTCTATCGGCTTTCCGATGAGCTGGCAATGATCAACACCGTGGATTTTATCACCCCGCCGGTGGATGACCCCTACTGGTTCGGCCAGATTTCCGCGGCCAATTCCATCTCCGATGTCTATTCCATGGGCGGCAGACCGATCACTGCCCTGAATGTCGTGATGTATCCCGCCAAACAGCTGGATTTGGGCATTCTCCGGGAGATCCTGCGCGGCGGCAACGATAAGGTGGTCGAGGCCGGGGCCTGCCTGGCCGGCGGCCATTCGGTCGATGACAACGAGCCGAAATACGGCCTCTGCGTCAACGGGATCGTTCACCCGGACCGGATCATCACCAACGCTGGGGCGAAGCCGGGCGACGCGCTGATTCTCACCAAGCCGCTCGGCTCCGGGGTGCTTTTCAATGCCACCCGGGCCGGGAAGTTCAGCCTGCGCGAACTCGAAAAAAACGTCCTGCCGATCATCGCCGCTCTCAATGGCGCGGCCATGACCAGGGCGCTGCAGTACGACCTCCATGCCTGCACCGATGTGACCGGCTTCGGCCTGCTCGGCCATCTGCTGGAAATGGCTATCGGCGGCGGAGTCCACGGGGTGGTCGATTATAATGCGCTGCCGTTTTATCCGGGAGCATATGAGATGTATCGGAAGGGACAGACCACCGGCAGCAACAAAGCCAATCGCGCCCTGGTGGCCCGTTACCCCCTTGCGGTGGAACGAGCGCTGACGGCGAGTCAGCTGGAGCTGCTGTACGATCCGCAAACCTCGGGCGGCCTGCTTCTGGCTCTGCCGAAAGAACAGGCGCAGAGCCTGCAGGCCGATCTGCTGGCGGCTGGCGTCGCGGTTGCGGCGAGGATCGGTGAGATCACCGCCGGTCCAGTGGGAATAACCGTCCAGTGATGACCTGCGTCTTGCCGTAGTCGCTGATTTCATGGAGATTGTAGGCATTTACGAAGGAATCCTTACGCCTACCTAAACTCACACGGAGTTGCTGTCCAGCGCCACGCGCACCTTGGCGGCCAGGGCCTGCATCGAAAACGGTTTCTGCATGAAATGGACACCCTCGTTGAGCACACTGTGATGCGCGATGACGTCGCTTGTATAGCCGGACATGAAAAGGTACCTGATTTCCGGATATAGAGCGATCAGTTTGTTCGCCAGGTCTCGGCCGTTCATCTCGGGCATGATCACATCGGTTATCAGCAGGTGAACCTCGCCGGCGTGCTTTTTGACCATACGGATGGCTTCGCTCGGTGTCAGGGTGGCCAGCACCCGATAGCCGAGTTTTTCCAGCATGAGTCTCACCATGTCCAAGATCGCCGGCTCGTCTTCCACCAGCAGAATGGTTTCATGCCCTCGCGCATTCGAGGACACCGGGCTTTTCTCCGGCATCGTCTCGGTCTTGGTCACGTGCCGGGGCAGGTAGATCCTGAACGTTGTGCCATGTCCCCGCTCGCTGGAGACGGTGATGAAGCCGAGGTTTTGCTTGACAATGCCGTAGACGGTGGCCAGCCCGAGGCCAGTGCCTTTGCCCATCTCCTTGGTGGTAAAAAACGGCTCGAACAGTTTGCCCAGGGTCTCCTGGTTCATGCCGCAGCCGTCGTCGCTCATGGTCAGCAGGACATACTCTCCGGGGACAGCACCGGGATGGTCGGCGCAAAAGGCTTCATTGAAGATCACAGGGTGTGTCTCGATGGTGATTTTACCCGTGCCCGTAATGGCATCGCGGGCATTGACACAGAGGTTGGCGAGGATCTGATCGATCTGGGAAGGGTCGACCTTGACCGGCCATACCCCTGTTCCGGGCAGCCAGGCGAGATGGATGTCTTCGCCGATCAAACGCCGTAGCATCTTGAGCATCCCCTCGACGATCTCGTTCAGGTCCAGCACCTGGGGGATGACGGTCTGTTTGCGGGCAAAGGCCAGCAACTGCCGGGTCAGGTCGGCGGAGCGCACGGCAGCCTTATGGATTTCCTGCAGGGGGGGAAAGAGCGGCTGGGCCGGGTCCACCTGCTCCAGGGCAAGTTCCGTGTAGCCGATGATCACCCCCAGCATGTTGTTGAAGTCATGGGCCACGCCGCCTGCCAGGCGGCCGACGGACTCCATCTTCTGGGCCTGGCGCAACTGAGCCTCCAGGACGAGCTTCTCGGTGATGTCCTCGATCACACCGTCGTATGACAGGAGTTGGCCGGAACCGTTTTTGAGCATGATGGTCGTATCGCAGACCCAGCGCACCGCTCCGTCTTTACGGAGGATGCGATGTTCGATGGGCGGGATATCTTCTCCCGCCAGAATGTGTTGCACGCGTTCCTGAATCAGTTCGCGGTCCTCCGGCGCAACAATCCGAAACCAGAGATAGGGATCGGCGGCAAACTCTTCCGCCGTGTATCCCGTCATCGTTGCACAGGCCGGACTGTGGATGGTCTCGACCGGGCGGCCGCTTTCGACGCGTACCGAATACTGATAATCGGTGAGGCCCTCGGTTATACGCCGGTAGCGGTTTTCGCTTTTTCGCAGTTCGCGATGCGCCAATAGGCTGGTGAGGCCATCGGTCAACCGCCGGCCGATCTCCTGGAAAAGCCGCTCCTCCCCCGGCGTCCAGACCCGCGGGTAAGAGCACTGATGCAGCCCTAAGATAGAGGGTTTATCCACCTTGGGATTGATCACTATCGCAATCTGTGATTGTATACTGAAACGCTTTGCGATCTCTGTCGGCAGTGGATGAACCGATTCCGGGCCGAATCGCACCGGACCGCTGGAAGCCCTTACGGTTCGAATCACTGCAGCCGAATCCGGGTCCATCGGTACCTCAACCTTCAAGCTGCCGCCGCCGGGAAATTCCGGGCGAGTACACTCCATCGGCACAGAGAACGATGCAGCGTCCGGATCTGCCGGATATACCAGCCATGCGCGGTCGCAATCGAAGATCGCAAGAATTGCGTCCAGAACATCGTTCATCATCTGTTCGAGATCGTTGGTCCCCTGTAAAACGCGATTGACCCTGTCCATGCTTTGCAGGAACCAGAGATGGGCCTGACGCTCTTCTGCAGCCCGTTTACGTTCGGTGATGTCGCGGATCACGCCGATCACGGCAGAGGGTTGTCCCTCGCGAAAAAGAAAGGTGGTGCGGACCTCTCCCCAGAACGTTTGCCCATCTTTCCGCCGCAGTTCCAGCTCGGCGGTCAACTGATTCCGCCCCTGTGCAAGTGCATCCTGCAGCCGCTGGGTGTAGGGGGCATAACCGGCGCCATCGGCATAAAACATCTGTGTTGGCCGACCGATCATTTCTTCGGGTGAATAGCCGAAAATGACGGTTGTGGCTCGATTCACATACTCGATGAGCCGATTCGGCAACCTGACCATGACCACCCCATCGCAGAGCGTATTCATCAGTTGGGTGAGGTGTTCTTCGTGCTCCCGCAGGGTCTCTTCCGCAGCCTCCCGCTCACGGATGTTGCGCAGCAGCCTGTCCACTCCCCGCGCCGCCTTAGCCGTGGTGCAAAACTCGTCCGGAGGGACGAAGTAAAAATTCTTGCAGACCTTCTCGCCATGGATGACCATGGGGTGGGTGAGGATGGCCTCGCGGATGACCTCGGGGGCGAAGCGGTGACGGTTGAACTGGCAGATGGCCACGATATTGTTTTCGGGAAAGAACGAGTTGAGTTTCGACTCGTATTCCAGCAAACGCTCAACGCCGATTTCGTTGCCAAGCGCCCAGGTCATCTCGCCGGTTGCCCGTAGTGCGGTGAACCCTTCGGCCTTGGCGGCGGCAATGGCCTCGCCGAGCAAACGGATCATCATGTCGGGATCGAAGTATCCATCCTTGAGATAGGCATCTCTTGTGCTGAGAACCGACAGGGCCCCGGACTTCAAGGCCGCCGCGGTATCGATTCCCCCGGCCTCCATGGCGGCGCGGACAACGGCGGAGGTGTTTTCGTCGGCGATGTAGAGGCACTTTTCGCCGCGCTCCAGGCCAAGGCGCATGAAGGGGACGACCGCGGCGAACTGCTCCTCCCGCGTTTTGTAAATCAGGCAGAGATGGTCGTGCACCTGAAGTCTGCCGATGTCGTCGGTCAACCGTCCGCCCTCGTGGTCCGCCGTTGTGGTCACTGCCTGATGCGTCATGTCCGGTGCTCCTATGTTGGTTCCTGGCCGCTGCCCAGGGGGCACAGATGTTTTGAAAGGATTTCACCCCTCCAGCAGGGCAAGTAAACGCTCGTACTCCAGATTCTCGGCAAGTTTTCTCAAAACTGGACCGACGACTCCATCCTGCAGTTCTATTGCTTTCACCACCGCCAGGGTACGGGCCGTATCCAGTTCAAGCACGGCCTGGAGCAACGCCGTGCGCAGATCAGCCGGCAGACGTGCCAGGTCTCGGGGGTGGAGCGCGGTTTTCGGTGGCGCGGACGCCTGTGGGTCCTCTTGTTCACAGAGGTATGCAAGCCCCAGCTGTTCGGCCATGACCCGGAAGATGTCTGCTTCGCGATAGGGTTTGCGCACGAAATCATCAAAGCCCGCAGCAAGGATCGATTCCCGTTCCTCCACTAACGCACTGGCCGTGAGCGCCACGATCCTGACCGACTCACCGCCTGGGGCGGCCTTGATCCTCCCGGTCGCCTCCAGCCCGTCCATCACCGGCATGCGGATGTCCATCCAGATGAACTGCGGTGACCATTGCGCAAAAACCTCCACCGCCTTTGCACCGTTTTCCGCCTCGCGAACATCAAAACCCACCTGGTCGAGAAGTTTGACCAACATGATACGATTTTCCTTGTTGTCCTCAGTTACCAGAATCCGGGGAACCGGTTGCCCGGGGGGCAGGCCGATTACTCGGCATTGCTGGGGTGTTTTTCGGAGGTTCGATTCCTTGCCCTCCTGAACATCGCTCTCAAAACAAAAAGTACTGCCTTCGCCCAGCCGGCTGGTAACGGTGACGTCTCCCCCCATCATCCGTGCATAATCCCGGCTGATGGCCATGCCCAATCCCGTGCCCCCCTGGTGCTTTTTCCCCGCCGCCGTCTGTTCGAAAACCTGGAAGACCTTGCCCAGTTCTTCTGCCGCGATCCCCGGACCGGTGTCCTCGACCTCCACCCTCAGGCGTATCTCTTCAGGGGAGTCGCTTCTTGCCGCAACCCGCAGGACGATTCCACCCCTGTCTGTGAATTTCACTGCATTTCCCAGCAGATTGATCAGGATCTGGCGGAATTTATTCTCATCCGTCACCACGTAGCGGGGTAAATCGCGGGCAAGGTCCAGGTCAAAGGACAGGCCTTTACCATCGGTCCTGACCTTGAACATGGCGTGAAGGTCGCGCAGCATGGCGGGGAGGTCGAAGGTGCGGGGATTCAGGGTGATGCGCCTGGCCTCGATCTTCGAGATTTCCAGGACATCGTTGATCAATTCCAGCAGATGCTCACCGCTGCGATTGATCGTCTGCAGATATTCGCGGTGTCCGGATTCCAGGGAGGCGGCCCGCTGCATCAGTTGCGAATAACCTAAAATGGCGTTGAGCGGTGTGCGCAGCTCGTGACTCATGTTGGCGAGAAACTCGCTCTTCGCCTGGTTGGCCGCATCCGCCGCTTCTTTTGCCCGCCGCAGTTCCTCGGTGATTTGTTTTTGTGCCGTGATATCCTCGATAACCAGGACCACCTCCCCACATTTTGCGGACACGTCAAGGACTCGCGAAAAAATCACATGATAGTATCGTGCCCCGTCATGGTCCATGACCTTCTTCTCAAAGGTCAGATGCATCCCCTCCCCGGCGATAAAGGACTCCAGATTATCGGCTAAGGAGGCAATCAGTTTTTTCAAGACAATACCGCCGGAACCTTCCGGATCGGAACATTGAGGGGTTGATTTGTCGGTGAGCCTTTGTAGGGCAGGACTGTAATAATGCGCTCCGGGCGTGTCTTGCGCCTGAAAACGCCTCGCTGCGGCATGGTTCAAGTTGAGCACGCTGCGGTCCTTATCCAGGATGAGCACCATGTGGGGAAGGCTTTCAAACAGGGTGAGATACCGATTCTTCTCGTTGGTCATCAACCGATTTCTGGCCTGAAGCTCTTCAATCAGCTTGCTTTGGTCGGATTCCGCCCACTCGAGGCAATAGGCGATCTCCAAACGATCGAAGAAACGTTCGATCAGATTAAGGCAAAAAAATTCAAAGAACGGAGTATATCCAGCATCGCGAACCATATCCTTGTAACTTTCCCGGTAGTATTTCATCAACCCAAGGAACATGCCTAAACTCACGCCCCGCTCACGGTGCCGCCGGGCTTCGATACAACCGAATTCAGCAATGGGATCGCCTACAAACGCATCATCCGGTCCCAGCTCCAAGTTGGGATGCTCCTCTTGTATGGCGGCGAGGAGGGCTCCGGAAAGGCCCGAGATCGACAATCGCCAGGCTTCTCGGAGCGTTGAGGTGTATTTCACATAATTATATTCCTTGGCATATTCGAGAATTTTTTCCATGAGCCAGTCTTCACGATCAGCGATAAGCGTACGAAAAAATGCGATATCTGCCTGTGCAACTGATCTTTTATCAGCCATCCTTACCCTCCTTTTCACCACGACCCTTTACCGGACGCGAACAATACGCTCTCGGCATGTTCGTAATTACGGCTGCATCCTCGGCAACCGAATAATGAAGGTTGTCCCGACATTTGTTTCTGTTTCAAAGACGATGGTGCCGTTATGCTTATTGGTAATAACATCGTAAGCGATGGTCAGCCCCTGGCCCGTACCTTTGCCGACTTCCTTGGTAGTGAAAAAGGGGTCAAAGATCTTGTCCCGGATATGCTCGGGGATGCCTGCACCTGTATCATTGACCCCAATTTCCACATACTGGTCGTGCTGTCTGGTTGTGAGAGTGATCTTCCCTTTTTTGCCGTCCGGATTGCGACCGAGCCGGTGTTCTATGGCATGGGCGGCATTGACCAGCAGGTTCAGCAAGACCTGGCCCATCTCATCGGCGAGGCACGGTACGGGTTGAAGCGCAGGATCAAGGTCGGTCGTAACCGTTGCCACATATTTCCATTCATTTCTTGAAACCGTGATGGTTGTCTCGATAATTCGATTGAGATCGGTATTGACCTTCTGCTTGCCCCCGGGATGTGAGAATTCTTTCATCGCCTGGACAATGGAGGTGACGCGTTGGATGCCTTCCGCTGATTGGATGAGAGCCCCGGGGATCTCTTCTTTGAGATAGTCCCAGTCAAGCCGGGCAAGGATTTCTTCATTGGCCTTGATCTGCCCCTCGGTGACAGTGCCTTTTTTAACGGATGCAAGGAGTTCCAGTAAGGTGCCGATGAGTTGCGACAATGCTGCGAAAGCCTCGCTGAGGAAGTTGACATTGGCGCTGATGAACTGGGCCGGAGTATTGATTTCATGGGCAATACCGGCTGCCAATTGGCCGACGGACTCCAGTTTTTGGGCCTGCAGCAGCCGGGCATGGAGTTGTTCCCGTTCCTGTTGGGCCTTGATCCGTTCGGCACTCGCCTGCAGGAGTTGCGCATTCTGCATTTCCAACTGCTGCTGCATCCGCCGCAGGGCCAGGTGCGTTTCAACCCGCGCCAGCACTTCTTCCGCTTGAAACGGTTTCGTAATGAAATCAACGCCTCCGGCCGCAAATCCCCTGACCTTGTCCTTGGTCGCGTCCAGGGCGCTGATGAAGATAACCGGGATGTCGCGACGTTTTTCCTCCGACTTCAAGGCTTGGCACACCTCGTAGCCATTCATGTCGGGCATGGTCACATCCAACAGGATCAGGTCGGGCAGTCTGAAGGCGACGGATCGCAAGGCCAACTGGCCGCCGGTGGCGGGGCGCACCCGATATCCCTGTCCGGTCAGGATATCCGTCAACAGCTTCAAATTAGCCGCGATATCGTCGACGACGAGAATCTCGGCCGGGATCATTTCTTGCGCTTCCTGATGCATCATATATCCTCCGGTTCGCTGTCGTTATCCTCCAACAGGGCGAGCAAACGCTCGTACTCCAGATTCTCGGCAAGTTTTCTCAAAACCGGGCCGATAACTCCATCCTGCCGTTCTATTGTTTCCACCACCTCCTGGGCGCGGGTCGTATCCAGTTCAAGCACGGCCTGGAGCAAGGCCGCGCGCAAATCAGCCGGCAGGAGTGCCAGGTCTCGGGGGTGGAGTGCGGTTTCCGGTGCGGCGGATACCTGTGGTTCCTCTTTTCCATAGAGGTATCTAAGACCGAGATGTTCGGCCATGACCCGGAAGATGTCAGCTTCGCGATAGGGCTTGCGCACGAAATCGTCGCAGCCCGCAGCCAAAATCGATTCCCGCTCCTCCGCCAGGGCGCTGGCCGTGAGCGCCGCGATCCTGACCGACGCACCGCCCGGGGCGGCCTTGATTATCCGGGTCGCCTCCAGCCCGTCCATCACCGGCATGCGGATGTCCATCCAGACGAATTGCGGTGACCATTGTGCAAAAACCTCCACCGCCTTCGCACCGTTTTCCGCCTCCCGAACATCAAAGCCCACCTGTTTGAGAAGCGTGACCAGCAGGATACGGCTTTCCTTGTTGTCCTCGGTTACCAGAATCCGGGGAACCAATTGCCCGGGGGCCAGGCCGATTACCTGCTGTTGCCGTCCTTCTTCCCTGCTGTCCGATTGCTTGCCCTTGTAGGCGCAAATCTCGAAGCGGAAGGTGCTGCCTTCACCTACCCGACTGGTGACGGTGACGTCTCCGCCCATCATCCGCGCATAATCCCGGCTGATGGCCATGCCCAATCCCGTGCCCCCCTGGTGCCTTTTCCCCGCCGCTGTCTGCTCGAAAACCTGGAAGACCTTGTCCAGTTCTTCTGCCGCGATTCCCGGACCGGTGTCCTCGACCTCCACAACCAAGTGCATTTTTCCAAGGGATTCATCACTGGCCGCCACCCGCAGGACTATGTCGCCCGTATCTGTAAATTTTACTGCATTCCCCAGCAGATTGATCAGAACCTGGCGAAATTTATTCTCATCCGTCACTACATGGCGGGGTAGATCGCGGGCAAGATTCAGATCAAAGGAGAGGCCTTTGCCATCGGTTCTCACTTTGAACATGGAGGAGAGATCCCGAAGCATGGCGGGGAGGTCGAAGGTGGGGGATCCAGGGTGATCCGCCCGGCCTCGATCTTCGATATCTCCAGGACATCGTTGATCAATTCCAGTAAATGCTCGCCGCTACGATTGATCGTATGTAAATATTCGCGATGTACGGGGTCCAGGGAGGCGGCCCGCTGCATCAGCTGCGAGTAGCCTAAAATGGCGTTGAGTGGCGTCCGCAGCTCGTGACTCATGTTGGCCAGAAACTCACTCTTCGCCCGATTGGCCGCATCCGCCGCTTCTTTCACCCGATAAAGTTCCTTTGTCGCTTGCTTCTGTGCCGTAATATCTTCGAGGATGATAATACCGCCGGTGAATATTTCTCTAATGTCCAGTATTCGTGAAAGTTTGATATTGAAATGTCGGGTTTCCTCCAGGTTTCGGATTTCCTTTTCCACGCTGACCGAGGAATCGCTGCCCGCCATGAAATGGTCAAGATCATGCTCCAGCCATGGAAAAATTTCGATGATCAATTTCCCCAAAAGAACTCCGGATTTATTATCCGCGGTATCCTTATCCACCCGCGAATCCGCAGCCAGTGTCACGGTTTTCAGGTAGTATTGCATGCCCTGGGTCCCCGAAACATCCAGCATGACCGATGCTGCCAAATTCAGGTCAACGATTCGGTTTTGTTCGTCTATGATAAACACAGGATTCGGGACGCCTTCGAAAATGGTCAGATATCTGTCCTTTTCCCTGGACATGGCCCGATTACGGACCTTGAATTCCTCTATCAGTTTGCTTTGATCCGTCTCGGCCCATTCCGCGCAGAAGGCGACCATCATGCGGTCGAACATGCGTGTGACGTATTTCAGGCATACAGCTTCATAATCAGCTTCGAATCCGCCATGCCTCACAAGATCCAGCCAGGCCTGTTTGTAATAGACCATCAGCGCATGAAACATCTCCAGACTGATGCCTCTTTCCCTGTGCCGGATCGCCGTATTCACGATGAAAGCGCAGAGCGGATCATGCCTGAAATCATCTCCCTGCCTGAATTCGAAATCCGGATACCTGGTTTTCAGTCCCTTTATCAAGGCACCCGAAAGTCCTCTGACACATCTGCGCCACGCTTCTTCGACCGAGGCCCCATCCCCTATGTCGATAACTCTCCTGGCATGGTAAAGCAGCCTTTTCATCAGCCAGTCTTCATTGCTGCTCAACAGTTCCTCAAAGCGAGACATATCATTTGACGAAGAATTCATGCTGACACCTCTCTTGCGAGTTTGGAGCCGGACCAGACCATCCGAATGTTCATGCAAACCTCGGCCTTTGCCTTCCCATGTACGGTTTCCCCGTCTTCCCCGAGTACAAGCGACTGAACGTACAAACGAGTTGCAGGGCGGTTTGCTCCACCATTTCCCCGCGTGCATAACCGGTCAGTTGCGCCCACGCCTCGTTACTCTCCACAACAACGTTGTCGCTTGCACGCATTAGAAAGATGGCCTCCGGGGAGGAGAGCACGATTTGAGCAAAGGAGTCCTCACTTCCCTGTGGATGACCGTTGCTTTGTAAAGGTTCCATAGTTGTTTTTTCCTTTTCACGATGACATATGCCATGGTGAGCCCCAATCCCATCCCCTTCTGGCCCCCTCTTTGTTTGGTGCTGAAATAGGGATCGAATATACGAGGGAGAAATTCTGCCGAAATGCCTTTGCCGTGATCCTGTAAAGTAATATGGACGTACTTGCCGGCATTCAAGGGGACAAACGAGTCCATCGTCAGCAACTCATTTCTTGCCGAGATATCGATGGTTCCTCCCTGTTCCGTTGCCTCCAAGGCATTGACGGCAAGGTTTACGACCATCTCCTTGATCTGCGCGGCATCACAATCAACATGCCAGAGATCTTCGGCCAGATCAAAATTGCCTTGCACCTTGGCGCCGTGCAAAGCCATGTTGACGGCATCTGCTATTAACTCCCGGATGGACTGTGGCCCCTTGAACGGTCTTGTGCCTCCGGTCAAAGCGATCATTTGCAGTGTCAGGTCGCTTGACTGCAGACATGCCCGTTCCGCTCCATTAAGGTACTTTTGCACCTCAGGCTCAGGATGTGCCATACTCATCTCTGCAAGATTGATATTCCCCAGAATGATTCCCAAAAGGTTATTGAAATCATGGGCAATCCCTCCGGCAAAGATACTGATGGACTCCCACTTGCGAGCCCTTTGCAGCTCGGCTTCCATCTTCCTCAGCGCGCTCACGTCCATCAGCGAGGCCACACTTCTTTGAGTCTCGGGAATCATGGCGACATTTATGACAACGTTCCCGACAGTACCTTGCCTGTCGACATACCGGAACTCATAACTGGCAGGCGCTGCTTGCGGATCGAGCCGCCGCAGGATATGATTTTTTTTCAGTTTCTCCAGATCCTCGGGGACCACGAAGGTTGTCCAGCTCATTTTGCCTTCTATTTCTTCCCTGGAATAGCCGGAGAGTTTTTCGAACCGGCTGTTGGCCAGTGAGATGACCGTGTCTTCTTCTATGATGATAAGCGCGGTGCCGGTGTTTTCAACAATGGTGCGATAGGTATTCTCGGATTGCCTGAGGGCCGCTTCCGTCTGTCGGCGTTCGGCAATTTCCAGTTGGAGTTGGGCATTTTGTTGCTCCAATTGCGCCTGTAGACGCCGCAGGGCGAGATGCGTTGCCACCCGTGCCAGGACCTCGGTCGCTTCAAAGGGTTTGGTGATGAAATCAACGCCCCCGGCTTCGAACCCATTGATCTTGTCCCTGATTTCGTCAAGGGCACTGATGAAGATGACCGGGATATCGCGATTCTGCTCCTCTGACTTTAAGGCCCGGCATACCTCATAGCCGTCCATGTCGGGCATTTTCACGTCCAGCAGGATCAGGTCGGGCCGCCTGAGAGCAACCGACCGCAACGCCAGTTGGCCGCCGGTAGTAGGACGCACCCGGTAGCCTTGCCCTGTCAGGATATCCTTCAGCAGCTTCAGATTTGCCGGGATATCATCCACAACAAGAATTTCAGCCGGAATTATTTCTTGTGTTTCCTGAGGCATCACCTTTCCTCCGCTTCTGTATTGTCACCCCTCCAATAGGGCGAGCAGGCGGTCGTATTCCAGGTTTTCGGCAAGTCTTTGCAAGACCGGGCCGATGGCAGCATCCTGCCGCCCGATTATTCCCACCACCGCCAGAATGCGGGCCGTATCCAGTTCAAGCACGGCCTGGAGCAAGGCCGCGCGCAGATCAGCTGGCAGGCGTGCCAGGTCCCGGGGATGGAGTACGGTTTCCGGGGCAACGGATGCCTGCGGTTCCTCTTGTTCGTAAAGGTAGGCAAGGCCGAGCTGTTCGGCCATAACCCGGAAGATGTCTGCTTCGTGATAGGGTTTGAGCACCAGATCATCGCAGCCCGCAGCCAGGAGCGACTCGCGCTCCTCTGCCAGGGTGCTGGCCGTGAGCGCCACGATCCGAATCGTG
>CAYTVF010000077.1:14831-17381 GCA_964441345.1 uncultured Desulfopila sp.
CGCCTCCGGAGGTGGCCTTGATTCGCCGGGTCGCCTCGAGTCCGTCCATCACCGGCATACGGATGTCCATCCAGATGAACTGCGGCGTCCATGCTTGAGTGGCCACCACCGCCTCCGCGCCGTTTTCCGCACTCCGGACCTCGAAGCCCACTTGTCCGAGAAGCCTGACCAGCAGGAGACGGCTTTCCTCACGGTCCTCGACCACCAGAATCCGGGGAACCGGTTGCCCGGTTGTGGCTGCCAGGCCGATCACCCTCTGTTGTTGTACCCCTTCCCGGAGGTTCGCCCCATCCCCTTTTCGGGTGCATATCTCAAAATGGAAAATACTGCCTGCGCCCTCCCGGCTGGTGACGGTGATGTCTCCTCCCATCATTCGCGCATAATCACGGCTGATGGCCATGCCCAGGCCTGTACCGCCTCTGTTTCTCCTCCCGGCCGCTGTCTGCTCGAAGTACTGGAAAACTTTGATCAATTCCTCTTCGGCGATGCCCGGACCGGTGTCCTTGACCTCCACCACCAGACGCATGTTTTCAGGCGATTCAACCCTTGCCGCCACCCGGAGGACAATGCCGCCCTTGTCGGTAAATTTTATGGCATTCCCCAGGAGATTGATCAGCACCTGGCGAAATTTATTCTCGTCCGTCTCCACGAAGCGGGGCAGGTCGGGGGCAAGGTCGAGATCAAAGGACAGGCCCTTGACCTCGGCCCTCACCTTGAACATGGAATGAAGGGCGTATAACATGGCAGGAAGATCAAAGGTGCGGGGCTCCAGGGTGATCCGCCTGGCCTCGATTTTCGAGATCTCCAGGACATCGTTGATCAATTCCAGCAGATGTTCGCCACTCCGGTTGATCGTGTGCAGATACTCGCGCTGTCCGGGTTCCAGGGAATGGGCTCTTTGCATCAGTTGCGAATAGCCGAGAATGGCGTTGAGCGGCGTGCGCAGCTCGTGGCTCATGTTGGCCAGAAACTCACTCTTCGCTTGGTTGGCGGCATCGGCAGCCTCTACAGCGGCTTGAAGTTCATTGACGAGCTTCTTCCTTTCAACCTCAACCCGGTGTTTTTCAGTGATATCCCTGAAAAACCAAACTCTTTCAATATTGTCTTCATCGATAATTAACGGTTTGGAATATCTCTCAACGATTCTCCCGTCTTTAAAATGGATGATGTCCACATCTGTTGCATGAGGGCTCCTGTAGAGTTCTTTCACTTTTTCAAGAAAAACATCCGGGTGTTCAAGTTGATCCAAAACATATTGTAACGCAACTGCATCAACACGAGCTTCCATGATATGGTTGGGTATACTCCATAACTGGATGAAATTCTGATTGTATGCAAAAAAGTTTCCATCTTTATCAACAGCTAGAATCGCATCTGTCGTTGAGTCGAGTATGGATTGCAGTAACATATTTAATTTGCGGAGCTCTCTTTCTGTTCTCACCCTCTTGGTGATATCCCGGACGATCTCGATACCGGCAACCATTTCATTCTCGAAATTTTTAACAGAGGATGCCGCAATCTCGACAAATTTTTCCCCCTTGGGGGATTGCATGATTTTTTCTATCTTGTGGATTTCCCCATCTTCCCAAGACAAGGCGACAGCACAATCCGGACACAACTCTGTTCTTCCTTGGTAGACATCGTAACAGTATCGGCCGTCGTTTTCCCCAAAGAGACTATTGGCAATAGTATTTTGATAGATGACCCGGTATTCCCTATCAATAATTATCAGGGGATCACCAATGGCAGCTAATATGGCATCATACTTCGCTTTCTCCTCTATCAGCTTTCTGGTTGCGCTCTCATAGTTGGTATTGAGAGCGCTATATGCCTCCTCCAGCTCATTGATGCGTTGCGCCATTTCTTTATTGTAAGTTTCACGTTCCATGAGCTTGGTTCCTTATCCACGTAGCTTGCAGGTTGTCGTTAGTTGGGTGTATTCCATGCACCCTTGGCTTGTCATCTCGACCGCAGAGAGAGATCTCGAATTTCTTTCGCCCGGAGATTCCTTACATCCGTTCGGAATGACAAAACAAAAGCGCAGATTGTGGTCAAGCGCACCCAACAAAAGATAAGGGTTATCTTGAATACAAATGCGAAGGAGATGAGGATGTAAGGTCAGAGATCTTGGACAGGGGCAAGCGGGAAACATCACACCTCCTCCGATGCTGTATTGTCACCCTCCAGCAGGGTGAGCAGGCGGTCGTATTCCAGGTTTTCGGCAAGTTTTTGCAACACCGGGCCGATGACTCCATCCTGCCGCCCGATTGCTTCCACTACTGCCAGAGTGCGGGCCGTATCCAGTTCAAGCACGGCCTGGAATAATGCCTCACGCAAATCAACCGGCAGGGCTGCCAGGTCTTGGGAGCGGAGTACGATTTCCGGTGCGGCGGACACCTCCGGTTCCTCTTTTTCATACAGGTATTCAATCCCGAGATGTTCGGCCATAACCCGGAATATCTCCGATTCCCGATAAGGCTTGAACACCAAATCATCGCAGCCCGCGGCCAAAATCGACTCGCGCTCCTCCACCAGAGCACTGGCGGTGAG
>CAYTVF010000078.1:0-8039 GCA_964441345.1 uncultured Desulfopila sp.
AGAGTGATTACACACTCTCAACCCCTTTTTTATGGGATTATACCTGACGATTATTTCTTCACCTTGGCCATCGCTCCTTTGACGGAAATTGCATAGGGCTGATGGACACGGAGAAAAGACGGGAGACTCTCCTGAGCCATGCGGGCCGTGGCAATATTTGGATATTCTCCGTAAAAAACGAAGATAACGTCCGAGCCGGCGGTCTTTTTGAAGATGAAAAATTTTCCGGATTCTTGTCTGTATTGAGGCTGCGCCAGCATTTTCTTCAAATTCTCCTCGGCGTTTTTATCCGTCAGAACCATGAGCTGCATGGTGTATGCACTCTCCATCCCCCTTTTGGCCCAGGCAGCTCCAGCCGATAATCGTTTCTGCAACAACTGATCGACGGTCAAATGAGCGTTGGCGGCGATTGCTTCCTTTGCTTCCTTTGCTTCCTTTGCTTCCTTGGCTTCCTTGGCTTCCGTGCGTGACTGAACTCTGCCCGCCCCCTTGCTCACTTCATCCGGTTCCAATGCCGGTTTTCTTTTCAAGGGTCGATCCGGACGGAGCTCAGGAACTTTTGCGACGGTCGGTGGAGGGACCACCGCTCTCACCGGCGGCGGCGAGGGTTGCACCTTGCTTTCCGTTGCCCGGGGAACCGCCGAGGTGCCAGCTGGCACCTTGGCGCCCGGTTTCTCGTCTTCACTACCGGCAGACTTATCCACAGCTGTGCTGCCGTCAGTCAATAATTCCTGAGCATTATCCGGCTGAGTCTTGGATATCTCCGAACCGGCTGGTGGCGCATCAACCGCAGTTCTTTCAGCGAGTTTCTCTCCAGGGGGCTCCGGTACTTCGGCGACCTTCTCTTTCTCCGCATTCTCCACGGGAATCTGAGTCTGCTCGACAGAATTCTGGTTGCTCCCGGGCCTCATCAGGAAAACCAAAAGCAGCACGATACATCCAACACCACCGATCCACGGCCAATAATGGCCATAACGTTTGAGCAGGTGCGGCATGTGCTGTTGCCGCCCCACCTTCTCTGTCCCGCTCTCCTCTTTGACATTTTCAAGCAACACCATAAACGAGGTATCATCACCATGAGTTCTGAGTGACTCCTCGGCCAGAAGGTTTGTCACCCGGAAATTGCCATGCGCCAACGAATAGATATTCCGCGCGATTTCATCGTTGAATACTTTTTTCCTCTCGGGATTCTCCAATCGCAGGGAGCAATCGCGCAGATATTCACCTGTCTCCTGTTCGGTAAGCGGCGACAGAGCAAAATGTAATTCCGTAGTCTTCTTAAAATCACAGATGGAGAGCTGATCGCAATTCTCAAGAAAAGTCTTTCGCCCCGCAAAAACGATGGATATGCGGGCACCGGCTTGCGTTATCCGGTCCAGCATTTTGCGAATCCGCTCCAGGGTGGCAAGATATATGTTCTCCGCCTCGTCAAAGATGATAAGGAGTCCTTCCGATTCCTGCTTCAGCTGAGCAGTTATCCGGTCAAGCACCCCGGCAACGCTTTTTCCATCATAGCCGCCGTCAAACTTCAACCCCATCCGCATGGCGACAATTTTCACAACATCTTCGAAGGATTCAACAGTCTGTGATAACAAAACGGTAACACAGAACTTGGACGCTTCGCTTTCGAGCATGCGGCACATCATCGTCTTGCCGCTCCCCTCTTCCCCCGAAAGCACCATCAGAGCCACGCCTTCCTTCAGTGCCTCTGTCATCTTAGCCAACACCTCGCCCCGGTTGGCGCCCGCGTAGAAGTTCTCAAGAACTATTCCTTCCTGAAACGGGGAAACCTGAATATTGTCCGGGTGTTTTTGCATCTCAGTCATGGCAGTGAGGTGTTTTGTATTGTGTTGTTTGTTTTTAGTTTTATTCATGTTTTTATCTTTTTCAACCGATCCTGCGCACACTCTTTGCGATCAGTTCAATGCCCAAAACATCATACTACACTCCTGAAATAAAAAAAAATAGTATTAGAGTGGCACATTGATTGCCGACGCTCGATGCGTTCCGGCTCTCTTGCAGCAGGGGCATCGGCTACGATCTTTTCTTCTTCGATCAACGGTGGTAAACTGATAATCCGTAACAACCCGGCACGATATTCTTCAGAAGGTACGAAAACCACGTCAATCCATGCCAGTTTTCCAACTTACCGGGCAGATCCGCTTTCCTCCTCCGGATCTTGCCGAAGCGAACGGCCTGCTGGCAGTCGGCGGAGATCTCAGCCCCAAGCGACTCCTCACCGCCTACAGCCAGGGAATATTCCCCTGGTACAGCGAGGGCGATCCAATACTCTGGTGGTTCACCTCGCCCCGGCTGGTCCTTTTCCCCGATGAATTCAGGATACCAAGACGTCTGACCCGCTATGCCCGCAATTCCCGGATCGAGGTCACCCGTGATTGGGCATTTTCCGAGGTGATCGGCAACTGCGCAACAGTGCGGACTGAAGCCGGCGACAAAACCTGGATCACGCCGGCGATGCAGGCCGCGTACACGGAATTGCACCATCTGGGGTTTGCCCACTCCATTGAATGCTGGCAGCAGGAAAGGCTGGTCGGAGGACTTTACGGCATCGCTCTCGACCGTGTTTTTTTTGGCGAATCGATGTTCTCGCGAACAAACTGCGGTTCGCAATTCGCCCTGATTGAGCTGGTAGCGTATCTGAAAAGTGCAGATTTTAAACTGATTGATTGCCAGATGACCACCAATCATTTATTACGTTTTGGTGCAAGAGAGATGAGCGGCAAACATTTTCAACACCTCCTCAGAGAATATATCAGAGATATAACACCCCATGAAAACTGGAAAAACGGCAACAAATCCGGAAAATAAGCGATGCACCGCCTGTGGCGCGGCCGGAAAACTCACAATTCAGGCCGAAGAACATCTTTGTCTAAACTGTCTGGCCATCGTTGAACTGCTGAAAAAATCTCCCGACTCCATTCGAAAATTATCACGGATAGCGGGATATTCCGATTTTTCATACCTGCAGCAGAAACAAATAGAACAGGAGCTGCCGGATGTCCTCGACGCCGTCCGCTACCGAACCTCCGACCGCGACAGGAATACCTGGTATGTCTCGGTGAGCGAACTTGAAGGTAATCCGGTAGAGATCTTTGCCTCGACGGCCTTCGACCGGGACCAGCACCTCCAATCCCGTATCTCCAACCTGACGACGATCACCAGACTTATTTCCCTGATCCTGAGACACATCTTTATGGGCGAAAAGCTGACCCTCGAAAAAACTCTCACCCAGCTCCACAGAAGTTCCAGGCAACCAGACGATCTCCCCGCCATGCTGGGGAAGATACTGGCCAATTACAGCAAAAAAAAACCGGTGGATTTCGATCGCGACCCAGCCACCGCCCCGTAAGACAATAACTCCGCCCAGCAGGACTCTTTTCAGTACCCCCGTTGCGGGGTACTGATTCTCAGCATTCGAGATAGAACTCGTAGGGAATATTCGACTTATCAAAATGACGCAGCACCTTCTGCAGGGCAAGGAGGTTGGCAACATTGAAGGTAAGCTGCCAGGCGGGATTGAGCAAAGAGTAGCTGGACAGAATCTCGAAACTCTGCATTTCCATCTCGTCCGGCGCGCCGCCGATGACTTCCATGATTTCCTTTCTGGTAGCCCTCAGGATGTGAATAATCTGTTGTTTTCTCACATGGGTCTGCCTGATGTTCCAGGTAATGTCTACCGCTTCTTCGCGCTGGAATTTGAGCTCCCGAAAGCGCTCGCAATTCTTATGGTGGACCGACAGCCCCTTGGGGGTAAGCAGGGCGCAGTTATCCTTGGCGACCGGATTGGGTTTACAACACGACGAGAGTTTCACCGAGACCGGGTCGAGCGTATTCAGTTCAATCTTGTTGAAAGCTCCGGTCGGAGCCACCAGAGGCGAAACCCCGCCATAAAGAAGATCCTTGATGTTCTCTATCACTTCCTTCAGATGGATACGCCCTTCGCCGATGCGGATGTACAGCTCGTCCAATGCTATCAAAGAATAACGGTTCAACAGCAAGGGCACATCGCTTCCGCCCAGAACATCGAAGGGGATGCCATAGCGCAACATCTCCTGGCGCAGCATGGAGGAGCCAACCTCCTTGGCGACCTTCCGCCGCCTGACCTTAAACCCTCGCGCCAGTTCCCCCCTCGACCTCGGAGTTTTGCATAACAACAGCATTTGCTGGTCGAATCGGATAGGCTGATCAGCCCGGATGATCCTCACCATGTCGCCATCCTTCAGCACATGGTCGACAGGATACCGTTTGTTCCTGATCATGGCGCCGAGACAGGTTTGCCCGATTTCGGTATGCACCTGAAAGGCAAAGTCCAATACGGTTGAATTCACCGGCAGACAGATGAGATCTCCCTGCGGCGTGTAGGTATAGATCTCCTTTATCCCGCTGGCAGCGATAACATCCCGGTAAGAAAGAGAATCCTCCGAACCCAGCACATCGAACATTTCCTGGATTTCCCGGATGAACTTCCCCTGCTTACCGGCCTTTGAACTCCAGTTTCTGAATATCCCTTTCTGGGCCTTCCGCTCCATTTCGTCGGTGCGGATTTTAAAGAGAAACTTTTGGCCTTGAATGATCGACCGGGCATGCAAACCCTGATAGCCGGTAGGTTTGGGATTGGCGATGAAGTCGCGGATGGTCCGTGGAATCGGCCTGAAGGTCTGATTGACAATGCCAAGGGCGCTGTAACAGGACTGTATGTCGTTGGCTACGATCAGAATCTCCATGGGCGTATCGATACGCTTCACCAGAATTCGACTGGTAACATCATAGTAGGCCCATAAATTCTTGGTGCGCATGGTGATCCGGCAATCGAGATGATTGAGATCGGCATTTTTCTTCACTTCAGCGACAATCATCTGACTGATCGGGGAATCCTGCAGCTGCCTGATATGATGATTAAGTTTGGCCCCTTGCTTGGGATATTTATAGAGAAGGGCGAGATTATACATCTCCCGCTTCATATTGAAGAGGCCGAAAACGGTGGCCAGGGGAGCATAAATGTCGATCGTCTCATCGGCGATCCGCTGTCGTTTCGCCTTGGGCATTGCCCGAAGCGTGCGCAGATTGTGCAGACGATCGGCAAGCTTGACCAGCATAACCTCCGGCCGCAGGGCGGCGCCGGTAAAGATCTTGCGATGGGTGGTTTGACTGTCGATCTGCCGGTCCCCGGAAAGGTGGGTGACCTTGGTACATCCTTCGACTATCGCATGGACATAATTACCGAATTTTTTCCCCACCAGTTCCGCCGTCACTTCCTCCACATCCTCGACTGTGTCATGGAGAAGGGCGGCGGCGAGAATCTCGGGATTGGTGATATCCATCTCTTCGGCGAGGATCCTGGCCACGGAGCAGGGATGGAGGATATAGGCGTCCCCGGACCTTCGCCACTGATCGGCATGGGCTTCAATTGCAAAATCAAGCGCTTCCCAGAAGATGGCTTCTCCCGGTTTATCGGCGATCAATGCCCGCATCTGGTCGCGGTAGAGTTCAAGATCAAAAGGAATACGACGCATGATCCCCCAATTTGTTGGTAAAACAGGCGATGCCCATGGACATCTTCGATAAGAGACTTACAATAAGCGCACTTATAAGCGCAATTATAAGCGCAATTACAGCAATTACAGAAATTCCCACCCCCCCTGAGCTTCAATCATTGAAGCGGAACAGGAAAATCCTTTCGCAGCTTAACAAAATTCCCCTGCCGGAGAAAACAAAAAAGACAACATGGCCCAAAAAAGAAAATCTTTCGAAAAATCGAGACCAAACCGCACCAAAACCTCTTCCCCCGAGAGGGCCAAACAGCCCGCCCCGAGCATGTGGCAAAACATTCTGCTCGGTCTCCTCCATTCCGCCGGTACCCCTGTACCCCTTGCCGAAATAGACCGTTCCCTCCAGCTGGAGGGGGCTAGGAAAAAAGAAGTCGCCGACACCCTCGATTCCTTGATGCAACAGGGGTTGGTCAAAAAAGACGGCAAGCGTTTATACAGGCTCAGCAGGAATGCGCCTCTTTACGAAGGCATCCTGATCCAGCACCCCAAAGGGTTCGGTTTTGTCAGCCCAACCAGCCAGGACGGCAAAAGCGAGCTCCTGACCCGGGATCCGTTCATCTCTCCGACGGCCATGGGCACCGCCCAGCACGGCGACCTGGTTCTCATCAGAGTGCTGCGAGTCCGCAAGGATCATCGGCCGGAGGCGGTGGTAATCCGGATTCTCACCCGCGGAACCGATAGAATCGCCGGCATTTACCAGAAAAGCCCGAAGGGCGGTATGGTCTATCCGGATGATCCGCGATTTCCCTTCGTCGTGAGAATCGACGATTACAACGGTCTCGCCCCGCAGGATGGCGATGTCGTTCTGGTCCAGTTTACGCGGGAACACACGCCGGTCCGAATCTTGTCGGGAAAAATACTTGAGGTGCTGGGTTCGTCGGACAATATCGACACGCAAATGCGGCTGGTGATCGAAAAATTTTCTCTCCCGCATCAATTCAGCACCGAAGCTGCACAGGAAGCAGCAGACCTCCGGGAAGATTTCAGCCGGTTAGAGGGTCGGGAAGATTTGCGGACCACCGACCATGTAACCATCGATGGCGAAACCGCCAAGGATTTTGACGATGCCGTTTGTGTGGTGAAATCCCGAAAAGGCTATCGTCTCTATGTTTCTATCGCCGATGTCAGCCATTTTGTGACACCGGGCTCGGCAATCGATCAGGATGCCTATGCCAGAGGAACGTCTATCTATTTCCCCGGCAGGGCGATTCCCATGCTGCCGGAAAAACTGTCCAACGACCTCTGCAGTCTGGTTCCCGGCAAGGATCGGTTTACCGTATCGGCCATCCTGGACTTCGACCGATCCGGCGTGCTGCAAAAAAAACATTTCACCCGATCGGTGATCTGCAGCCGGAACCGCTTTACCTACACGACAGTGCGAAAAATCCTGATCGATAAGGACCAGGGCACCCGCAACGACCACAAACCGTTTCTGACTCAGCTGAAATGGGCGGAGGAACTTGCCAGGGCCTTGCAGGCCAGACGGAAAGAACGTGGTTCCATCGACTTCAACGTAGCGGAACCGGAATTCACCCTTTCCGATACCGGCGGGGTTGCGGCGGTCGGCCGAGCCGAGAGAAATTTTGCCCACCAGCTGATCGAAGAATTCATGCTTGCCGCCAACGAGGCCGTAGCGTCACTGTTTACCGAGAAAACAGTACCGGCTGTTTATCGAGTGCACGAGCCGCCCGATCCGATGAAAATCGACGAATTCGTCGACTTTGCCAAGACCCTGGACATTCACCTGCCAACCGTTGAAGCCAACCCGGCATGGTTTGCCCGGGCCCTCGATCTCTGCCGGGAATCGCCATACGAGTACATCGTCAACAACATCATGCTCCGCAGCATGAAACAGGCCCAGTATTCTTCTAACAATGTCGGTCACTTCGGACTTGCCTCAAGCGACTACACCCATTTCACTTCCCCGATCAGGCGATACCCGGATCTCATGGTCCACCGCACCCTGCTGAAACTCTGCAAAATCTCAGGGGAGAAAGAACCCCAGCCCGGTCCGCACCTGTCCCTGAAAGAAGCCGGAGAGTTTCTCTCGGCCAGAGAACGAACGGCGGTCATGGCAGAGCGGGACATCCACGAACGGCTGAAAATCATGTATATGAAAGACCATGTCGGCGAATCATTCGACGCCGTAATATCGGGGGTCAACGAAGCAGCCCTTTTTATCGAACTTCAGGATATGTGCATCAGCGGCTCGATTGCCGTAGACCAGCTGAAAGACGATTATTACCTGCTGGATGTGAAACACCATCGATTGTTCGGCGAGATTTCCGCCAAGACCTACCGGATTGGCGACCACTTGCGGGTAACCCTCCATGACGTCGACAGCTATCGCAAGCGACTGAATTTCAAATTAGTACCTTAGAAATTCAGGTACTATTCTATTGATTTCAGTATCATGCACTTTGTTTGATTGGTTTTTGCCTCCCCTCCCTTGACGGGAGGGGATTGAGG
>CAYTVF010000078.1:8075-17370 GCA_964441345.1 uncultured Desulfopila sp.
CCCCCCCCCTGCCCCCCTCCCGCAGGGGGAGGGGGAACTTAGCCCCCCTTCCTTTTGCTTGACTTGTGCCACGCTTTGGCATAAATGTAAGCCTCTATTTGGTCGCAGCACAATTCATTGCTCAACATTTCCAGGAGATACCTTGGGTATACCGGGGTAACACGCTATTCGATGGATCCCAAAGCACTCCTCTCGCAACTTGCTATCGTCCTGATCCGCCCCAAAATTCCTGAAAATATCGGCGCTGCTGCACGGATTGCCCGGAATATGGGGATCAACCGCCTCATTCTCGTCAAAGACAGTATCCCCGATCGCGAAAGCATGGCCAAAATGGCCACCCATAAAGCGGCGCATCTCATTGACAATATGGAGATTCACCAGAATCTGGAGGAAGCCCTTGCCGGTTTTTCCGTGGTCATCGGCACAACGGCAAGGCGTGGCCGGCAGCGATGTGTCGAAAAAAACCCCCGCGAACTGGTCGATACCCTCCTGCCGCTGCTCCCCAACAATAAGGTGGCGATCATCTTTGGCCCGGAAGATACCGGACTGACCAACGACGATCTCAAGTACTGCCATATGGCCTCGGCTATTCCAACTGCCGATTTTTCTTCGATCAATCTTGCCCAGGCAGTTGCAATCCATTGTTACGAACTCTATTATGGAGTTATCCATGCCCAAAAAAATATGGTTCTCGCACCCCGACTTGCAACATCGCATGAACTTGAAAGCATGTATGCATACCTGGAAAAATCGCTGTATTCTATTGAATTTTTGGAAGAAGTGAACCGGTCCTACTGGATGACCAACATTCGCCAATTCTTCAGCAGAATTATGCTCACCTCGAAAGATGCAAATATCGTCAGAACCGTGTGCAAAAAGCTGCTTCTGTATCAACAGACCCATAACAGCAAAGACAATGGTATCCTATGAAACATGACGAGAGCTTCGCCAGGTACGCTGTGCCCTCCAACAAGTTTTATTCGCCCCATATCGATCAATCCCAGTCTCTCTTTCGCGCCAATCTGCTGAACACTAAATTCCCCGACCAAAAGCACAACAAAAAAGTAATAATCATCGAAGCCCAGGCGGGTCAGGGGAAGACGACCCTGGTCAGCCAATTTCTTGATTTTTCCGGGACCAAATCGATCTGGTATCAAGTCGGCCCCGAAGACTCCGATCCGGTTCTCCTGCTCTCCTCCCTGCTTATCAACCTTACCGCCAATCTGCCGGGGTTCAGTTGCCCGCAACTGGCGAATATCCTCAATGAAGGCAGCGTCGGCCCCCTCGATCTGACCCGTTGCGCCAATATCCTGCTGCGCGATCTCGACACACTTCTCCAGGAAGATATCTACCTGGTGTTTGACGATCTTCACCTCATAGAATTCGGCACCCTGACCATAAATCTGCTGGAACATCTGGTAGATAGTTCTCCGCCGCGGGTCCATTTCATTTTCATAACCAGGCATCCTCTGGAGATCAAAGGAAAAACGATTCGAAACGGCGCCGGCATCAGCTATCTGAACACGGCCGACCTGGCTCTCGACAACCAGGAGGTTGAAACCCTGTACAACACGGTGCTGAAGCGAGAAATCAGCAGACAGGATGCGATACAAATACAAAGAATTACCAATGGCTGGATCATGGGCATCATCCTGGCGAGTCACCCTATTTCCGGCCGCAGCCGATTTTGGCTCGATGATTCAACCGCCGTCCTCTCGGCCTCCCCGAAGGGACATATGCTCGATTATTTCCAGGATGAAATTTTCGGGCAGATACCTGAAAATTTCCACACATCATTTCTGAAACTCTCTTTCCTTCAGGAAATCCCGGCCGACCTGGCCGGAGAAATCGCCGAAATCGATGATATCGGCCAACTCCTCTCGGAGATGACCCGGGAGAACTATTTTCTCTACAATCTTGACGATCGCCAGCAGGTCTTTCGGTTCCATCATTTTTTTCAGGAATTTCTCCAGCAACGTGCCCGCATCCGGTTTTCCGCCACCGACATTGCCGACATTTACCGCCGGGAAGCGCGATATTACCTGGATCACGATATCACCGAAAAAGCGCTTACCTGCTACAAGAACGCCGGCGATTTCACCATGATGGAAACCATCCTCAAAGACAAAGGGATGGGTCTCATTGCCAAAAACAGGACCATTACCATTCTCGCTCTGCTGCAGAGTCTCCCCGAAAAGATCCTCTTTCAACACAACTGGTTGACCCTCTTTGCCGGATTGCTGCGGGTGGATTTTGTCCCGCAAACCACCCTGCCGTTTTTCACCAGAGTCCGGGAACAGTTTATCAAAACAGGCGAGGAGACCGGCGAGTTGATTGCTCTCTCGCAAATCATCTATTACCATTTCGTTATTTCCGGACAATATATCGCAGGATCCGAATTTCTTCCCAGAACCAAAAAACTGCTCGACAAGAACATGGATTCGCTGCCGATGCCGATAATCGTCATGGCCGCCCGGAACCTGGCATCGGGGTACTGTTTTTTTAATGGCGAGATGGAAACGGCAAGGCATTACATCCAGATAGCCAGCACCCTTGCAACCCGCCACGATATTCGCAACTTCATCGCCTCGACAAAATTCATCCAGGGATACATCGAATTGCTCTGTGGCAACCGGGCCAAATATCTGCGCGAGGCTGAAATCTGTTTCTCGCTCTTTAACGATCCCCTCGTGGGCGAATCGAACCGGTTGACGATGCGGGTGATAAATCTCTGCTATCTCTCGATGGTTGGCGATCATCGGAACTTTTATTTCCAGCAATTGGCCCTGCAAAAATCGATCGATCAGACTGTTGTCAACCAGACCATTGCCGCTCCCTATCTTTTTATCTGGGGCAGCAGCAATCTCTTTTCGGTAGGACAACCGCAACAAGCTCTCGATTTACTCGGAAAGGGTTTGGGGATAACGTCGACCGCGGCCTCGGATCATATGCACAGCCAGATCCTGCAATGGCAGGCTTTCGGTCTTGCTCTTACCGGGTACAGCGATGAAGCGGTCGAGAAAATTACCGAGGCTACAAAGCTTCGCAATAATGCCGGCGGACCGTTTTACCTGGCCTATCACTCGATCATTGCCGGCGCCGTCTATACCCGCACCAGGCGGCTTGACGAGGCAACGCGTTACCTGGAAAAAGGGTTCGCCGTCGCCCAGACAATTCCGTCGACCTACCTGACCATATGTGCATTATTCAACCTCAGCTATTGCAAATATGTCGCGGATGGTCCGGATGGCGCGATCGATGCTCTTGAAGCCGGACTCTCCCTTATGAAGATAAATGGCTATAACCACTTCTGGAGCTGGGAGCCGGTGATGATGGCCAAGCTTCTCGCCGTGGCAGTCAAACGGGATATCGAAAAAAGCTTCGCCCAGTCCCTTGCCCGGGAGCGCTTGCATGTGAATTTTTCGGATGAGGGCGTGCCGATTCCCCTGTTGAAATTTTCCCTCATGGATAATTTTGAAATCGGCATGTCGGGCAAGGTACTTTTTCGCGCTAGGGACCTCACCCCTTTCCAGCGGGAAATGCTCGGCTTACTGATTACCGCAAAAGGACAGCGCATTCCTCAGGAAAAAATTCAACTGGAACTCTGGCCGGAGAGCACGCCGGAAAATGCCAGAAAGAGTTTCGATACTCTGCTTACCAGGCTGAGAAAGTTGATCGCACCACACCTGCCGACGTCGATCAAGGATTACCTGTTCATCCAGAAAGGCATTCTCTGTCTGACCAATTACGAAATCGATGCCCTGCAATTTCTCGAAGCGGCCAGAACCGGCATGTCGCACAGCAAAAACAGTGACTGGTGGCAGGCCTACAGTGCTTTCCAAACCGCCATCTCCCTCTGGAAAGGGGCACTGCCCGAGGACACCTTTCAAAGTGAACAGGTACTGGCGTTCAACGACAAACTGACCGGCCTCCTCGTTGAACTCGGCTCGACCTGGGCAAAAAATCTCATGGAATCGCGACGATTTGAAGAAGCGATTTCGATACTTGAACGTATTCTGCAAATCAACTACCTGGAAGAAAGCCTGACAAAACTCCTCTACCGGCTCCATTGCCTGAACAACAATTATTTGAAATCCCGGGAGATCCTCGACCGGTATAAAAAAGCCTTATTGAAGGCCGACTATTCTGAGCAAGAAGCGGATGATATCACCCTGAAGATTGTCAAGACGAGCGTTTGATATTGTCTGAATGGATACAAATATCTTTCTTTTCTTCCTCCCCTTACTGGTTGAACCCCTGGAGCGGACATCGATCGCACAGGGGAATTGTTTTTTTACAATACGTAACGGCAACACGCACTACCAGTGCATGAAATTCATTGAACAACTCAGCGTCACAGGGCAACTGATTCATGAATACGGCCTGCATCGTCTGATAATCGGTTTCCTCGTCAACCATGTTGTGCCGGCTGAACACCCGGTGCGTATACATATCGACGACAAATATCGGGTGACCGCAGGCGTAAAGCAGTATTGAATCAGCGGTCTCCGGCCCGATTCCTTTCACCCCCAGCAGCATCTCCCTGGCCGCCTGGGCGTCGTCATCGAGAAAGCGATCCAGCTGCCCGTCATAGTGATTTCCTATCATATCGAGCAGATTTCTGAGCCGCCGGGCCTTGAGATTATAATATCCGGAGGGCTTGATATATTGCGCGATTTCGTCGACACCGCACTGCGACAGCGATTCATACGTCATCAGCCCGGCATCCTTCAGAGCAATTATGGCCTTCGCGACATTCGACCAGCTGGTGTTCTGGGTGAGAATCGCTCCGACCATGGTTTCAAAAGGAGTTTCACCGGGCCACCAGCCCTGAGGACCGAAATGGTCATAGAGCAGACGATATACCTCTTGGTATTTGCTTAACTTCTGTTCATTTGCCTTGCCGCCGGCCATCTATTCCGCTCCCGAATCATTGTCACCGAGACAGATCCCGATATCCCGGGCAGTTCTGATCTTTTCGCTGGATAAATCGACCTTCTTTCGTCGCTTGATCGCTTCAGCGATGGGTACCGGAACCATTGCCCCGTTCTTTAATGCAACCATATGATCAAAAACTTTTTCCTCGACCAGACGAACGGCAGCGGCACCAAACCGTAATGCGAGCAGGCGGTCAAAAGTCGTCGGCGATCCGCCTCGCTGCAAATGCCCGAGAACCAGAGACCGGGTGTCCTTATCGGTACGCTTCCTGATTTCCGAGGCAACCCACTCCCCGACGCCTCCGAGAATGACCTCTTCGCGTCCGAGCTCACCCATCCCTTTATTGAAATTCCTGCCGTCCTTGGTAATCGCACCTTCGGCAACAACCACGATGGCGTAATGCTTATCGTGCAACTCATTGTCGGAAATCTTCTCGCACACTTCTTCCATATCAAAGGGTATTTCCGGAATCAGAATCACATCTGCCCCCCCGGATATGCCGGAATACAGGGCAATCCACCCGGAGTCGCGGCCCATGACTTCGACCACCATGACCCGGTTATGGGACTTCGCCGTGGAATGAAGTTTGTCAAGGGCGTCCGTGGCCGTGGATACCGCCGTATCGAATCCGAAGGTCCGGTCGGTTTCCTCCAGGTCGTTGTCGATGGTTTTCGGTACACCGATCACCGGCATCCCCTTCAGGGCAAACTTGTGGGCGATATCAAGGCTGCCGTCGCCACCAATGGCGATGTGACAGTCAAATCCCATTCGATTGAAATTTCGTATTATTTTGTCGGACACATCAACTACCTGAATTTCTCCTGCCAGGTTCTCTACCGGTCTTGCAAAAGGATTACCCTTGTTGGTCGAACCCAGGATCGTTCCGCCGGTCGAATAAATGCCCTCCACATCCTTCGGATAAAGCCGAACCATCTCATCGATGTCGAGAAAACCGCCATATCCATTTCTGCTCCCATAGACTTCCCAGCCTTTACGGTAACAGATATGAACTACTGAATAAATGACGGCATTCAACCCCGGAGCATCACCACCACCCGTCGATATGACTATCTTCTTCATCATCAGTTAACCTCTATAGGATATTACTAGGATGTTACAATTACCCGATTCTCTGCCGCAACCGCCGGGAACCCCGGCCAAAACCGATATTTCCTGCAAAACGGCGGCGTGAAATATGCACCACTCACCGCACTCCTCAGCTTGAACTATAATCAAAAAAGCCGCATATTATCCAATATAATCCCATCGTCTACTATTTTGATTGCAAAAATATTGACTATTGAATATCTCACCTTATGGTTTTGGAAACTGCAGTGCTTCTCAGCCAGGCAAAAGTGCAGGTGCTGGAGAAGATTCACGAGAAAAAAACTTGAAGGAGGCTTTTCATGTCCGAATTAAATGTAACAGGCTTAGCTGTTGCAAAGTTAAAAGAATACATGCAGGCGAATAATATCGATTCCGCCTTGCGTGTCGCGCTTATGCAGGGTGGCTGAGCAGGACCCTCATTGGGATTGGCTCTGGATGAGCCAAAGGTTAATGACAAAGTATTTGAGAACGATACGCTCAAATTCCTGGTTGAAGAAAGCCTTTTAAATACCTGTGGTGGTATTACGGTAGACTACATCGATGCAGGACCGCGTTCCGGATTCGGCATAACCTCCGTAAAACCGATCAGCTCCGGCGGCGGATGCAGTTCCGGTTCCTGCGGTTCAGGCAGTTGCGGATGACATGACCATTCAGCCTGAGCATTTTTTCAAAATACATTTGCTTCCTTTAACGTTTAACTAGTAAATATTTTTTGGAAAATCAAAAAACGAGCCCTGTGCGGGGCTCGTTTTTTTTTGCCCGGATGCCAATGTCAAAAACTTGACGCATGGGTCCGCGGTCCTTATTCTCTCTCCGTAACCGCAAACCTACGCAACCTGTCAGGTTCGTTCCGCAAGAAAACAGAGAAGATCGAGGAAAACTATGCAATTTGACAAATTCACCCTGAAATCCCAGGAAGCCATCCAGAGTGGCCAACGGCTTGCCCAGGATCTCGGCCACCAGGAAATTCAGGTCGCTCATCTGGCCAAGGCGATACTCACCCAACCGGATGGCATCGTCGTTCCGGTCCTCAAGAAAATGGGGATCGACCCGGCTTTGGTGTTGATGGATCTCAATCAACTCCTGGAAAAAACTCCGAAAGTCTCAGGCCAGGGGGCAGGCCAAAGCTATGCATCGCGAAATCTCAAAAAGATTCTGGACGATTCGTTCACGACAGCCAAACAGATGCAGGATGAGTATGTCAGTCAAGAGCATCTTTTTCTGACCATCCTCAAAAATCCGGCCATAGATGTGTGCAGGACTCTCAACAGCCGGGGCATCCTGGAAAAGGAATTCCTCCAGGCTCTCTCGGTCCTGCGCGGCAGTCACAGGGTAACGGACCAGTATCCGGAAGAAAAATACCAGGCGTTGGAGAAATACGGCCGAAACCTGACGCAACTCGCCAGGCAGGGGAAAATCGATCCGGTCATTGGCCGTGACGAGGAAGTCAGGAGAATCATACAGGTTCTTTCAAGGCGGACCAAAAACAACCCAATTCTGATCGGTGAACCGGGGGTCGGCAAGACCGCCATCGTCGAAGGGTTGGCGCAACGCATAGTCAACGGCGACATCCCCGCAACACTGGAGAATAAACAGGTTATCACCCTGGATCTGGGAGCCCTTGTCGCCGGAGCAAAATACCGCGGGGAATTCGAGGACCGGCTGAAGGCAGTCCTCAAGGAAGTAGAGGAAAAGGCCGGTGAAATTGTGCTCTTTATCGATGAAATCCATACCCTGGTCGGAGCCGGTGCGGCGGAAGGATCGATGGATGCCTCCAATATGCTCAAACCGGCCCTCGCCCGGGGTGAACTGCATTGTGTCGGCGCAACCACCATCGATGAATACCGTAAATACATTGAAAAAGACAGTGCATTGGAACGACGATTCCAGCCGGTGCTGGTGCAGGAGCCATCGGTTGAGGATACCATCGCTATTCTCAGGGGAATCAAAGAGAAATATGAGATTCACCACGGTGTCCGGATCCAGGATAACGCCACCGTCGCCGCGGTAACCCTCTCGAACCGCTATATCACCGACCGCTTCCTGCCGGACAAGGCGATCGACCTCATCGACGAGGCCGCATCGATGCTGCGCATTGAAATTGATTCAATGCCCACCGAAATCGACGAACTCGATCGACATATCATCAAGCTCGAAATCGAGAAGGAAGCGCTCAAAAAAGAAAAGGACAGCGTCTCAAAAAACAGATTGGCCGAAGTCAATAAAAAACTCGCCGACCAGAACGATACCCTGAAATCGATGAAAGCGCAGTGGTCGATGGAACGCGACACCATCCAGAGCATCAGAACCATCAAGGGACGGCTGGACGAAGCCCAGATTGAAGAACAAAAAGCCGAGAGAGCTGGAAATCTGAGCCGCGTCGCGGAAATTCGGTACGGTCAAAAAGTTCAGCTTGAGAAGGAACTGGCCGCGGCCAACACCAAACTCCAGGAAATACAAGCTCACCAGATGATGCTGAAAGAAGAGGTCGACGCCCAGGACATTGCGGCTATTGTCGCCAAATGGACGGGAATCCCCGTCGATCGCCTGCTTGAAGGAGAGCGGGATAAGCTCGTCAAGGCAGAAATGGTTCTGGCAAAAAGGGTCGTAGGCCAAAAACCGGCCATCCATGCCGTAGCCAACGCAGTTCGCCGGGCCAGGGCCGGCCTGCAGGACCCCGACCGGCCCCTCGCCTCATTCATTTTCCTTGGCCCGACCGGCGTCGGCAAGACCGAGTTGGCCCGAACCTTAGCCGACTTTCTCTTCGACGACGAACAGGCCATGATTCGCATCGATATGTCGGAGTACATGGAAAAACATTCAGTAGCCAGGCTTATCGGCGCTCCTCCCGGATATGTCGGTTATGACGAAGGAGGATACCTCACCGAATCGGTTCGCCGGAGGCCATATTCGGTAATTCTTCTCGATGAAATTGAAAAAGCGCATCCCGATGTCTTCAATGTCCTGCTGCAGGTGCTCGACGATGGCCGAATGACCGATGGCAAGGGGAGGACTGTCGACTTTAAAAATACGATTCTTATCATGACCTCCAATCTCGGCAGCCATCTTATAATGTCGATGACCGACGATGAAAATGAGAAGAACAGTATCCTCGCCCAAATCAATGAGCTGCTCCACCGTCAATTCAAACCTGAATTCCTGAACAGAATTGACGATGCCATAGTTTTCGACCGCCTGAAACGCGAAGATATGCTGGAGATCCTCAATATTCAGCTCGGAAAACTGACAA
>CAYTVF010000079.1:0-17358 GCA_964441345.1 uncultured Desulfopila sp.
CTAACCCCCTCCCGCAAGGGGAGGGGGAATGACTGCACAAACCCCCGTCCCGGCAGGGGAAGGGGGGAACTTTGTCCATAGAGCTGAATGGATGCCCACGATCTTTTATTTGCGCTGCCGGTAGGCCTGGCGGCTTTGGCGGTAAGAGTTTTTTGCTGACGCGGCCCAACAGGTAACGTATGGAATCAATTTTGCAAGTCGCATTGATCGGTTGAAGAAAATCGGTCGAGGGCGAGGTATAAGTATGTTATACATTCGAGGGATGGGCAAAATTGCGGACAACAGGCTTCCCCGCTAATCCGCCACAACTGCAAAGGAAAAACACCATGTTTTTTAAACGAAAAGCCGAGCAGATCGAGGAGGAGCCGCACAGCCGGCCGGAAGCGGTGTCCCCCCTGGCCAAACTTCGCCGCCAGATCGATGGGGCGGCCCTCCCCCCTCAAGTCTTTGAAACGGTCGCCAAGGAGCTTGAGAAACTCGAAAAAACCGATCCGGCAGTTGCCGAATATTCTATTGGTTTCAACTATATCGAACTGGTTCTTGCCCTGCCCTGGAATGTGTCGTCGCCGTGCACCTTCGATCTGGCCAGGGCTCAAGCCCTCCTCGATGCCCGCCATTGCGGCCTGGCCCGGGTCAAGCAGCGGATTCTTGAATTCCTGGCGGCCAAGACCCTGTGCGGCAAGGACCGGCAGACTATCCTGATCGTCGACGATGAGGAAATAGCCCGCACCAACATGGCCCATATCCTGACGAAAGATGGCTTTTTCTGCCACAGCGCCAACAACGGGCTTGAAGCCCTGGCGGTTCTGGCAAAAGAGGAAATCGACCTGGTGATCACCGATCTGAAGATGGAGCGGATGGACGGCATTGAACTCCTCCAGCAGATTAACCGGGTGTCGCCGGAGATTCCAGTCATCATGGTGACGGGCTTTGCCACCGTCACCTCCGCGGTCGAGGCTTTGAAGAAAGGCGCGGCGCACTATCTCGGCAAACCGGTCAACCTCGACGAGCTGCGCAAGACCGTGCGGGAGGTGCTGGAGAAAAAGCTCTTTGTCGAAATGGGCAAGGGCCCGATCCTCTGCTTTACCGGGCCGCCGGGGACCGGCAAGACCTCGGTGGGCAAAGCCATTGCCGAGGCCCTGCAGCGGCAGTTTGTCCGCATATCGCTCGCCGGTCTCCGGGATGAGGCGGAATTGCGCGGCCACAGGCGGACCTATGTGGGCGCCCTGCCCGGCCGCATCATCACCGAACTGAAAAGGATAGGGGTGAATAATCCGGTTTTCATGCTCGACGAGATCGACAAGATCGGACAGGATTTTCGCGGCGACCCGGCCTCGGTGCTGCTTGAGGTTCTCGATCCGGAGCAGAATGTCCGCTTCACCGACAACTATCTGGATGTCCCTTTCGATCTTTCCCGGATCATGTTCATCGCCACCGCCAACGATCTGGCAAAACTGCCCGGCCCGCTGCTCGATCGCATGGAGCGCATTGAATTTACCGGATATACCGAGAAGGAAAAACTGCGGATCGCCCAGCAGTTCATCCTTCCGCGGCAGCTGAAGGCGGCAGGACTTGCCCGCTCGGCGATCAGCTTTACCCCGGAGGCTGTCGCCCGGGTCATCTCGGACTATACCAGGGAATCCGGATTGCGCAATCTGGAGCGGGAGCCGGCCGATATCTGTCGCAAGATTGCCTTGTTGTGCCTGAAATCGGAGAGTCAGGATAAGGTGGCTGAAGTTGATGCCGACACCATAACGAATCTGCTCGGACCGCGTAAATTTTTCCGGGAAGCGGCGGAAGGAAAGGCCCAGGTAGGTATTGCCACGGGGTTGGTCTGGGCCGAGACCGGGGGGAGATTATCAGTGTCGAGACGGCGATGATGCCCGGCTCGGGCACGCTGATCCTGACCGGTTCACTCGGCGAAGTCCTGCAGGAATCGGCCCGGGCCGTCCTCAGTTTTATCCGGAGCAGGACGCACGAATTCAACATCATCACCAATTTCTTCAAGGATACCGATATCCATATCCATTTTCCCTCGGGAGCCATCCCGAAGGATGGGCCTTCGGCCGGGATTACCATTTTTGCGGCGCTTCTTTCGCTGTTGACCCGGCGGCCGGCCAACCGGGATGTAGCCCTCACCGGCGAGATGACTCTCAGCGGCCGCATCCTGCCGATCAGCGGGATCAGGGAAAAGCTCCTTGCCGCGAAAAGGGCGGGGGTGCGACGGGTCCTGCTGCCGCAGGCCAACAAGGAGGAGGTGGAGGCCCTGGGCGCCGATGTAACGGAAGGTCTTGAACTGCTGCTGGTGGCAAACGCCGCCGAAGTCGTCGATCAGGTGCTGGAGGCCAGGGAGTATCTGCTGCAGTTTTGACAACCGTAACTCCCCCTCCCCCTACCCCCTCCCGCAAGGGGAGGGGGGCTGGTTACAAAAAACCGGTCAGGTGTCCGGGTGTTCCAAGCCATATCGCTTGATCTTGCGCCACAGCGAAACCCGGTCGATCCCGAGAATTTTGGCGGCGACGGACTTATTCCCTTCGACTTCGTCAAGGACCTCGAGGATGTACTGCTTTTCATGCTCATTCAATGACGGCCAGTGCTGACGGGGATCGCGGACCGCAATCGCGGCGATCTCGCGCAGATCGTCGACGAGGTGGTGCGGTTCGACGATCTCGCCATCGCAGTGAATCAGAATACGCTGGACGATATTCTCCAGTTCCCTGATATTGCCGGGACGGGTATGTTTGGCAAGAAAATGGCTGGCAAGCAGCGGGATATCCTCCCGGCGCTCGACCAGCGACGGCACATTGATGGTCAGGACATCGAGTCGGTAGAAGAGATCGGTGCGGAAGGCCCCTTCTTCGGCCTCCCGTTTCAAATCCTTATTCGTTGCGGCCAGCACCCGGATATCGATTGGAATTTCTTCACTCCCGCCAACCCGGATCAGAGTCCGCTCCTGCAGCACCCGCAGCAGTTTCACCTGCATCGGCAGGGGCAGTTCGCCCACCTCATCGAAAAAGACCGTGCCGCCCCGGGCCAACTCCAGCAGCCCTTTCTTGACTTTGTCCGCCCCGGTGAATGCCCCCCGTTCGTGACCGAAGAGTTCGCTGGTGATCAGTTCTTCGGTAAAAGCACCGCAGTTGAAGGCCATGAAGCGCTTCTCGGCCCGCGGACTCAACTCATGGATGGTTCTGGCGATATAGTGATAGGCCCCCTGCCGCATTGCCTCCACGGCCGTATCGACGCTGGCATAGCCGGTAATCACCACCACTTCGGTGGCGGGCCAGAGTTTTTTCGTATCGGCCAGCACCGCCATGCCGTCCCGGCCTTTCATCCGCAGATCGGTGAGAACGAGATCGACCTCCTCCTGCCGGAGAATATCGATCGCCTGTTGACCGTCTTCCGCAAGCAAGGTGGTGTAGCCATCTTTTTTCAAGATGTGATCCAGGTTGTCCCGGGCGATCGGTTCGTCATCGACGATCAGGATTTTTCTGTGTTGCATGCCATCACCCGGAAGTTCACTCTTTGTTTTTCAGAGGAAGATGAATCAAAAAAGAAGCTCCCTTGCCCGGGAAACTCTCGACCGTAATATTGCCTCGATGTTTTTGAATAATACCGTAGACCACCGAGAGTCCGAGACCGGTCCCCACTCCCTCTTCCTTGGTAGTATAAAAGGGGTCGAACAGCCGCCCCTTGACTTCATCCGGAATCCCCCCGCCCCCGTATCGTGAACCTCGATGATCACCTCGTCGTTCTCATCCTCCCAGGCGGTAATCCTGATCTGGCCGCTGCCCTTGATCGACTGGGCGGCATTGATGATCAGATTGATAAAAACCTCCTGCATGCGCTGGGTATCCATGGGAAACATGAGAACTTCCGGAATTCTCACCACCATGTCGATATCGGCGGGAACCTGGCTCTGGGCCAGCCTGATGGAGCGCTTGACCACATCGGACAAATGCGCCGTCCGCAGGGCGAATTCCTGTACCCTGGAAAATTCGAGCAGTCCCTTGACGACGTCTCTCGCCCTGAGCGTTTCCTGGTCGATGTTTTTCAACATGCGCAGAAGGAATTCGCTGTCCGCGCTGGCGAGTTCGGCCATGGCGATCTGGCAGGAGGTCGAGATATTGTTGAGAGGATTATTGAGCTGATGGGCGACTCCGGCGGTGAGGGTGCCGATCGACGACAGCTTTTTCGACTGCACCAGCTGGTCCTGTCGCCGTTCCAGTTCGCGCACCATGGTGTTGAAAGCCTCCATGACCTGCTGCATCTCATCCCTGGTGTTGATCACTTCGATACTGTTGAAGCGGCCGTGGGCGATATCCTCGGTGGCGTTTTTGATGATGACCAGGGGATGGAAAATCTTGTAGATCATCAGCAAAGGCAGGACAATGCCGAGGGCGACAGCAATGGTCGACCAGGCCACCAGCTGCTTCTGCAGGAGCGCCAGGATCGCATGGATCTGATGACGTTCGAATTCAACCAGTTCTTCGCTCAGTTCGGTCATCTTCTTCCCCTGGTCGCGAAGTCTGTCGACTATCAGGGCGTCTTCGCCGCTCTTGTCGGTTTTCAGCCGGGAAAGCAGCTCCATGTCCGCCTGATATGCGACGACCTGCCTGCTCAGCTCTTTCAGCATCGGCGATATTTTCAACTTGCCGCTCTTGGCGAAAATTTCTTCCACAATACTCGTGGTCTGGGCAAGGTATCTTTTGTTTTCCCTGAAGGCCTCCTCTTCGTTGTAGAGCAGGAAATTCTTCTCATACCGCCGGGCTTCGAGGATGATATTATTCAGGCTGTAGGCCAGTTCCAGGATGGTAATCTTCTCTTCAGTGGTGCGCAGATCGTCGTTGGATACATAGCCCATGCCGAGAATACCCAGAATATAACATGCGAGAATGAACATGATTTTGCTTCTGAGATTCAAGTGAAAGGCTTTGAACACGGGCCATCCTCTCCTATCTGAACATAAGGGGGCCTAATGCGACACTGCACCTTTGCTGCGGGCCAGCTTGGTTGCTGGTGCGGTCGGTTGCCCTTGGTTTGTCGCTGCGCGATTGAAAAAAACTAACAATTCAAGACCTGACCCCGTACCCCTGCGTGTCCCAAGGATTGAGTATCGGGACGCCTGTCCTTTTGAAATCATCGACATTGCGAGTGACAACAGCCATGCCGTGGACCAGGGCAGTGGCCGCGATTAATCCATCCCGGACCGGATGAGGATCCGGAACGTGTATTTTTGCGCTCTGTAGAGCGACCGCCAGATCGACCGGCAGAATGCGGCCCTCAAAGGCCGGCAGGACATGGCTGTTCAGCCAGGTCCTGAAAATGGCCCCTTGTTCAGCATCACGTCGTTCGGCAAGAAGCACCCCGATCTCTAATTCCTGAATCGTTACCACTGAAAGATAGAGGTCGGGCGTTGCGACACTATCCGCCCACTTAGCAACATTTTCATCGGCCTTGCCGAGACGGACTTTTCTCAGCTCGGAGACCACGTTCGTGTCAAGAATAAACATTATGAAAGCTCAGCAGGACGTGGAACCTCACGCATCCGGGGGATTTCCAATTCAATGTCTTCGATGCCGGGCATAGCCAGAAGATCGGCAATTTTCTGCCCGCTGCCGGAAAGCTGTTGATACTCTTTCATGCTCAAGAGAACATGGGCCGGCCGGCCTCTGTCGGTGATAAACACCGGGCCTTTATTTGCGGCCTTTTTTGCCTGGCTGATATGTTGATTGAATTCACGGCTAGATATGGTTGTGACAGTCATAATGCACCTCCTTTCGAACTTACATGTAGTAACGTTACTACATGCGGTGCCATTAGGCAAGAATCCTTCCTTGGTCCACACCAAATAAAGAGCATCTCCGAGAGTCTTTCAGGTGGGGTGCCGGAAGGCGCCGAAGCACGGCGGGCGCGCCTCTCCCAGCCGCAGCCGTCACTGCAGTCGATCTTCCGCGGAGTCGCCGATGAGCTTGTGGACAATGGGTCCGCACCAGTGCCAGAAGAATGCCGGGGTGTAAAACAGCACCAGAAAGGTGGATGTCACCAAGCCCGCCAACATGACGATCGCCATGGGCTGGAGAATTTCCTTGCCGGGTTGACCGGCGGACAGCGCGATCGGCAAAAGGCCGAGAGTGGTGCAGGTTGCCGTCATCAGCACCGGAATAAGGCGCTCAAGGGATCCCCGCACCACCATCTCCTTGGAAAACGTCTCGCCTTCATACTTCATCAGATGGATATAGTGGTTGATCATCATGATGCCGTTGCGCAGGGAAATACCGGTCAGGGTGATAAAACCCATCAGGCTGGCGATGCTCATCGTCTGGGTGGTGAACCAGATCACCGCCACCGCTCCGATCATAGCCAGCGGGATGTTCATGAGAATGCACAGCACCACCCGGTGGACGTGAAACAGGTTGAAGAGGATCAGATACATGAGCGCAAAAGATACGATGGAGAGAAAACCGATGATCCGGGTCGCCTGCTGCTGGGCTTCAAACTGACCGCCATAGGTGACGAAATAGCCTGTCGGAAAACTCACTCCGGCAGCAATGCTCTGCTCGATTTCGGCAATGACGCCGCCGAGGTCCCTGCCGGCGACGTTGCACTGGATAACGATCCGTCTTCTGGCGTTTTCCCGAAGCACCTGGTTGGGTCCCTTGGAGGTAAAGACATCGGCGACGGCCGAGAGGGGAACCTTGGCGCCTGCCTGGGTATCGACGAGGACGCTTGCCATGGCCTCTTCGTCCTGGCGATATTCATCGTTCAGTTTGACCACGACATCGTACCGGCGCTGCCCGTCGAGGACCTCCGTGGTCTTTGCACCGTAGAGAGCACTCTCTAAGGTATGCGCCAGATCGCCCACCTGAATCCCGTATTTTCTTGCCGCTTCCCTGTTGATCTGAATGCGAAGCTGCGGAATAAGGACCTGTTTCTCGACGGCAAGATCGACAACCCCCGGAACAGCCGCCATGGCCAGCCGGACTTCCTCCGCTTTGGCACGCAGTATTTCCAGATCGTCGCCGAAAATCTTGACCGCCACCTGGGCATTGACGCCTGACAGCATGTGGTCGAGCCGATGGGAAATAGGCTGGCCGACATTGACCACCATGCCGGGGAATTTTGCCATCAGCGCCCTGATTTCGGCCAGTACCACGGCCTGCGAACGGCCGCCCTTCTTGAAATCTATTTCTATTTCGGAATTATGGACCCCTTCGGCATGTTCATCGAGCTCCCCCCGCCCCGTCCGTCTTGAGACGGAAGCGGCTTCGGGGATTTTGAGCAGTTCCTTTTCGACGATGGCGCCGATGCGGTTGGACTCGGAGAGCGAGGTGCCGGGCGATGCCACCAGATTGATGGTAACGGTTCCTTCGTTGAACGGGGGGAGAAACTCCTGGCCCAGATGGGTCGCCGCATAGGCCGCGAGCAGGGCCGCGCCGTAAAAACAACCCATGATCAGCCCGCTGTGATCGAGGGTGAAGCCCAGCTGATATCTGTCGATCGCCTTGAGCCGTTTGGCGAGCCAGGAATCCGGTATCTCGCCGGCCAGGTCTTTCGCCGCAAATTTTGCGCGAAGTTTATCAAAATAAGGGATCAGCAGCACCGAGGCCAAAGCCGGGGTGACGGTCAGGGAAACCGTAAAGGAGGCGATAATCGACAGGACATAGGCGATACCCATCGGCCTGAAAATGCGTCCTTCTATCCCGCTCAGCTGAAAAAGGGGAATAAAGACGATGACCATCAGAACCATCGCATAAATAATGGTCGAGCGCACCTCGTTGGAGGCGTCGTAGACCACCCGCAGCGGATTTTGGCGATTTTCGGCGGACTTGGCCGAATTTTCCCGCAGCCGGCGGAAGACATTCTCGATATCGATGACCGAATCGTCCACCAGCTCGCCGATGGCGATGGCCAGCCCCCCCAGAGTCATGGTATCGATGCCGATGCCGGCGAACTTGAAGACAAAACCGGTGATGATGAAGGAGAGCGGGATTGCCGCAAGCGAGATGAACGTGGTTCTGGTGTTCATGAGAAACAGGACGAGGACGATGAACACCAGAATCGCCGCGTCCCTGATGGCCACGACGACATTATCGATGCTGGAATGGATAAAGTGCTCCTGGCGAAAGAGATTGTCATCCAGCTCCACCCCGTCCGGCAGCGACTTCCTGAGATCGGTCATCGCCTCTTCGATTCGCCGGGTCAGGCTGATCGTGTCCTGGCCGGGCTGCTTCTGCACCATCAGGATGACGCCGGGTTCGCCGTTGATCGAGGCATCGCCGCGCTTCACCTGGATGCCGCTCAGCAGTTTAGCCACATTGCCGACCACAATCGGCACGCCATCCCGCGTGGTGACCACCGCGCTGGCGAATTCCGAAAAATCCTTGACCCGGCCGATATTGCGGACCAGGTATTCTTCGCTCTGTTTTTCGAGAAACCCGCCGGTGGTATTGCGGTTGGCATTGGCGACAGCCTCTTCGATCTCCTTTAAGGTCAGGTTATAGGTGCGCAGCTTGACCGCGTCCACCTGCACCTGGTACTGCAGCCGGCCGCCGCCGATGGGGATCACATTCGACACACCGGGGATGGACAGGATTCTCGGCCGGATGGTCCAGTCGGCAATCGTCCGCAATTCGACCGGCGCAACGGTTTTGCTCTTCAAGCCGATCAGCATGATCTCGCCCATGATCGAGGAAACGGGCCCCATCTGCGGTTCGATTCCCTCCGGCAGGGATTCGCGGACCGTGTTGAGTTTCTCGGCCATCAGCTGCCGGGCCAGATAGATGTTGGTTCCCCAGTCGAACTCGACAAAAACGATGGAAAGCCCGACACCCGATACCGAGCGAACCCGCGTTACCCCGGTGGAGCCGTTGACCGCGGTCTCGATGGGAAAGGTGATGATGGTTTCCACTTCCTCCGGGGCAAGCCCCGGCGATTCGGTCATGATGGTGATCTGCGGCCGGTTCAGATCCGGCAGGACGTCCACCGGCAGCTTGCTGATTTCATAGCCGCCCAGGAGCATCAGCACCAGGGCGACGACGATGACGAAAACACGATAGTTGATCGAAAAGGCGATGATCCGTTGCAGCATGACGGCGCCCTGTCAGGGTTGCAGCCCCGGAATCTGTTTGATTTTGGCGACTTCCTCCTTGAATTTGGCAAAAACCGCCCCGGTCTGGGCAAGATCGCCGGCGTCGCCATATTTATCGAGCAGGCCGGCCTGCTGCTTGACTTTGCCAAGGCTTGCGGCCAGCGCATTTTTCCCCTCCGCGGGCAGGGCTCCGGTTTTTTCCGGCAGGGCCAGCAGCAGGTCGCGAATCGCAAAGGCCGTCACATGAACCTTGTCCAGCGCCTTGGCGGCGATCGTCTTGTCGAGGTCGGCGAGCTGCGTGTCCACCGCGGTCAGGATTTCCGCAGCCGTTGCCGGAATTGCCTGATGGGCCTTGCCGCCCGGTTCATGCTGTTGTTGGGCGGAAAGCGCAGGGGATAAACCTACCATCGGGCCCACGGTCAAGCAAACCATCATCACCAGCGTTTTTATTCTCATCGTGGTTCTCCTTTTGTTAATTGGTTTTAAGCGCCGCAATGCCGGGCCGTGCGGCCGACATCCGGATCTGGTACATCCCCTGCACGACAATCCGATCGCCTTCCTTGAAGAGAGTTTCCGAATCCCGGGCAAGCTTCACCCGGTCCTTAAACCGTTCCGCCACAACGACCGGGCGGGCAACAAACTGTTCCCCGGCGACTTTCACATAAACGACCGACTGTCCGTCCTGGTCGGTCAGGGCGGATTTGGGCAGGGTCAGCCCTTCCAGCGATTCTCCCGTCTCGATAAAGACATCGGCAAACATCTCCGCGACAAGTTTCATCTCAGGATTGGGGACGGAAAAAAGAACCCTGAGGGTGCGGGTCTGCGGATCGATGGTTGTCCCGAGAGAGACAAGTTTTCCGATAAAACTGTCATCCGGATAGGCCTCGACAATGATCCTGGCGCCGGTTGCCCGGGAGACCCGGGCAATGGCATTCTCAAAAATTTCCGCCTCGACCAGGGCCTCGGAAAGATCGACGATACGGTACAGTTCTTTCTCCGGACGGACATATTCGCCCAGGGTGACATGGGTCTCGGCGACGATCCCGTCCAGGGGGGCCCGCATGACCACGCGCTTGGGGTTTTGCGACTGATAGCGGGACCCTTCCACCGAGGTCTCATACACCTTGCCCTGTCTCTTCAGCCCTTCGAGCTTTTCCCTGGCCGATGTCAGTGCGGACCCTGCGCGCCAGGCTTCTTTCTCCGGCACCACGTTGGTCAATTTCATGACCCGCTGGTATTCTTTCTCGGCAAGGTCGAGTTCCGTCTTGGCCTGGCGGAGTTCGTTTTCGATTTTGGTCCGCTCGATCGACAAGTTGATGGTCTCCGGGGCGGAGATGGTCTGGTCGACCAGCGCCACAATCTGACCTTTCCGGACCCGCTCGCCGAGTTGCGGCGGCGTATAATCGTCGGTCCCCACCAGTCTGCCTTCGACCGGCGAGGTAACGACCGCGGCAAGCTCCGGCCGGATACGGGTACGCCCCAGGGCTTTCAGGATTTTCGGCAAGGCTTCTTTCCGCACCAGGTCCGTTCTTATGTCCATGAGTATCTGCGTTTCAACCGGCACAAAAATCGGCGCACCGACTGTCAATCCGGAACTGCCGGCCAGGCTTTCCCCGCCATGATCCTCGCCGCCATGGGCCGGCGCCATGTCCGGCAACAACAGTGCCGCGCCGATCATCACCAGTTCACACCATAAGAAAAAGCCTTTCATCGCGACTCCTTTGCCGATCCCCCGGAAGTGCATTTTTTCCGGAGAAGAAAAAAAATTGCCGCCTGCAGCACCGCAAAGGCCGCGAGCAGGACGACGATTGCCGTCGGCGTCAGGCTGAGGTCATAGCCGGTTTTCCCGGCTGGAGGAGGCGCCGGACCGGGCGCGCCCGTGCTCTTGTCGCCGGCTTTGAACCCATCGATGGCGACCAGATCGTTTTTTTCGCCAAGCGTGATATCAAACAGCCAGGAAGAAGACTTGTCGCTTACCAGCCGGATTGTTCCCTGATATACGCCGGCAATCGGCTGGGCCGCTTCGGTGAACGGCACAACGATGCTTTCCGTCCCGCCGGACATCCCGGCGGAAACCGTCGCCCCCTGGACCGGCTCGTTGGTGGCGCCATCCAGGACATAGGCGGTAAGAGCCAGATCGCTGCCGCTTGCAAAGGAAGAGGGAAATTTCAAGACAACTTCAAAATGCTCCCCCTGGCCGGAAAGCGACTGCATTCCGGCGGCTGGCCCGGTAGGCGATACCGGCTGACCGCCATGGGCCCCGCCCGCGGCCCAAAAAACCATAAGGGAGCAGATAAGGGAGCAGATAAGGGAGCAGAAGAGCAAAGCCGGCCGGTACAACAGGTTCAATCCATATTTCATGACGGTGCATTCTCCTGTGGTGCAGTGGACGCCCTATGCAGCTCGAACACGGGGGTACCGAGGACCGCCTCCAGATCCAGCAGAATTTCGAGGCAGGCAAACTGCGTCTGCAGATACGAAAGCTTCATGGCGATTGCCTGCTGCCTGGCGGTGATGAGCTCCAGGGTGGATAATTCGCCGGCGGCGATGGCCTTCTGCACCAGCTGGAGATTTTCCTCGACCGCGGCCAAGCCCTCATCCCGGTAGAGCGAAATCAGCTGCATGGCATGGCCGACAAGAATCGTCAGGCGATCCAGACTGTGGCGGCCGATAAATTCGGTCTGCTCCCGCTCCGTCCGCGCCTTGGCTAGGGCTGCGGCCCGGGCCTTGCTTTCCCCCTCGTGGCGATTGAAAATCGGCAGTTCCAGCGACAACAACCCGCCGAACAGCCGGTTATCCTCCTCGTCCCGTTCCGCGGTAACGCCGAGCGAAGGCGTCGGCCACCAGGCGGTGGCGGCGGACCTCTGCTCCAGGGTGGCCAGGCGGATCTCCGCATCGCGCAGATAGATTTCCAGATTGCCGGCGACGAAGGTCCGGGACAGTTTCACCGGGTCGAACGCAAGAAATTCGGGAAGTTCCAGGGCACCATCCGGCAGCGGCGGCAGCGACGGCACCCCCAGCAGCGTCGCCAGTTCCGATCTTTTTTTGGCCAGTTCCGATTCCACTTCGATCAGCCGCGCCTTCGCCGCGACAACCTCCGACTGGACCAGCAGCTCGCTCATCCGCGACACCTCGCCCCCGGCTTTCAACCGGGCGGTGGTGGCCGAAAGCTTGTCGATGATCGCCAGCGACTGGGCAAAAAGGTCTTTTTCATTTTGCTGCAGAATGACCTGAAGATAACTCTTTTTGATCGTGACGCGCAACTCCCATTCGAACCTTTGAATTTCCGCCCTGGCCCGCTCCACGGCGGCTTCGGCCACCGCAATGGCGACCTGTCGTTTCGGCCAGAACAGCGGAATGGGCTGCAGCAGCGATCCGGCAATGCTCAGGACGGAGTCAGCGGCGGAAGAGGACGAGAAGCTGAATTCGATTTCCGGATTGTCCAGCAATTTTGCCTGCTGCAGCTGGCCTTCCGCAATACTTATCTCCGTCCGGGCAACGCGCAGCGCATGGTTGTTGGCCATGGCGATGGCCATGGCCTCATCCACCGTCAATGCCTCTTGTGCTTGAACGGTGTTATCCTTCGCAATAAATTTTATCGACCACGGGGGATAGGGCTGGGGCTGATACGTGCGCAGAGGTGCTTCATGCATAGAACAGGCGCCGAGCATTACGGAAATGACGAACGGCAGAATGCCAAAGAACAATCTTGCCCGCACGCTCTCCGCATTTCTCATGGGTGGCTCCCTGCTATGAGGTCCCGTCATTCACTGATCACTGTCTGGTATATCGACCGATCGTAAATCTAATATATAAGATCTGTCCTTGATAAATCCAGATGAATCGCCGGAGATTCATCCGCTCCCGGTCGGCCGTTTCGGCCGATTCAATAACCATGCCTAAGGCAAGGCATATTGTGGGGTCAGTCTTGCATTGGCTCTGGTGTTTTGATAGAATTAAAGTATCCTAACGAGGTCAACACCAGCTCCGGGAGCAGGTTGCCCTTCCCTTTCATGTCCCAAAATTCAGCCTTGGAGAAATGCTAATGAAAACAAAAATTCTCGTCGGATTTGTGTTGGGAGTTTTGCTTGCAATCGCAGGCGGTTGCGCCAAAATGGATTCAGCCAGACATAATTATGTCATGAGGGGGCAGATTCTGGATATTACCGATGATGGAGTATATCTCTGCATCGGCAAAAAAGACGGTGCCGTGGTCGGACAGGAGTATGAGGTTTATCAGTTTGTCAAGACAGGCAATGCAAAATCACTGCCATTTTACAAGAAGGAGAACACCGGCACGGTTAAACTCACCGAAATCACTGATGAACATTATGCCAAAGCCAAGGTTATCGCAGGGGTAGCCAATCTCAACCAGATCGTTGAGTTAAAACAGTAAAAACGTATCCCCCACGAGTCTCGACAGCGTCGGCAAGAAGCTGACCGTAAACGGCGAGACCTATATGCAGGTGATATTCCCCGTCGTAAACACCATGGGCAGCAGAATCGGCTACATGGATGGCATCTATCACGCACCCGGTGAGATCGTCGCCGAGATCCGCCATCAGTCCTTTTGGTCGATCAGCCTTGTCGTCTTGACCATTTTCATGACCAGCCTGGTGCTGTATCCGATCATCATTCGTCTCAACCGCAAACTATTGACCTATTCGAACACCCTGGCCCTGACCAATGTGGGGATGCTGAAGGTGCTGGGCAGCGCCATTGCCAAACGGGACAGCGACACCAACATCCACAACTACCGGGTAACGCTCTATTCGGTGCGGTTGGGTGAAAAACTGGGAATCTCCGCTGTGGCCATGCAGGGGCTGATCAAGGGAGCCTTCCTGCATGATGTCGGCAAGATCGCGATCAGCGACACGATCCTGCAGAAACCGGGGAAACTGACAACTGAGGAATTCGAGACCATGAAGAGTCATGTCGGCCACGGCGAGGACATCGTCTCCGGCTTCGCCTGGCTGAAAGATGCCGAAGACGTGGTTCGCGGCCATCATGAGCGATTTGACGGCAGCGGCTATCCCTGCCGGTCGGCGGGGGAAGAAATTCCCCGGAACGCCAGGATCTTTGCCCTGGCCGACGTCTTCGACGCGATCACATCGAGACGGCCCTACAAGGAGCCGTTCACCTTCGACGCCTCGGTCAAGATCATCCGCCAGTTACGAGGAAACCACCTGGATCCCGAGATCGTCGAGCTGTTTCTCGAGCATGCCGAGAAACTCTACGAAGAGATCTGCACGGAGGATGAGAATTTACTGAAGAAAAAGCTCGAAGAGTGCGTCAAGGCTTACTTTCAGTGATCAGGCAAACCTCCGGGAGGATCTGCCGCTGGGTGGATGGATTGGATTCCTTGAGCCATTCAAGCGTCGGGAGTACTTCCCGTTTCAAGCCAAGCGGTTCTTTGTCGACAATAAAAAGATGCGGCAGGAAGGTCCGGGCGGTAGCAAGAATTATATTGGTTCTGATGGCCAGCGCTTTTTCTTGCTCGATCCGGATCGAGAGCGACTGGTAATCGTCATTGGTCATTTTAATCATGCCCGGGATTCTGACAAAATCGACGTGTTCGGGAAACTGGAAGCGTCCGGCAATGGGCGAACCGGTAAGAATGAGGACATTGGTGTCGGCATCCCGCAAATGGTTCGCTATCGCCATGGTCCTGCGGATATGGTCGAGGCCGTACGTATCATGCGAATACATGAGTATATTATAGGCCGGGGATTCGTTTTGCGTATGCATTGTTGGTTTTGTTCTTAGCCTTTGAGCATTTGTGGAATATTAATGTCGTATCCCAGGGCCAGCAAATTGTCAAGTTGATGGGAAGCTTTCATCATTTTCCGGCCTGCCTGATTCCCCGGCGGAAGTCAGGCAGGCCTTGCCCGGCATCGCTTTTCAACAGTTCAACGATACGGAAAATTGTAAGAGATGCACATATTACCTCATTCCACCGCCGCCACCGGAACCACTGCCGCCACCGGAACCACTGCCTCCGCCGGAACCGCTGCCTCCGCCCATACCACCGCCGCCGCCCATTCCACCGCCCGAGCTGCCGCCACTGCCCATACCACCGGCCCCCGCGCTCCCGCCACCCCCCATTCCTCCGGAACCGCCACTCCCGCCGCTGTTTCCGCCGCCGCCTGAAGCACCCATTCCACCGCTCATACCGCCGACTGAACCGCCGCCGCTCCCCATACCATCACCACTTCCCATGCCATTTCCCAAACCACCGGCACCTGACATCATCCCGCCGCTCCCGCTCCCCTGCGCACCGGTCTGCATGCCCGTGCCATGGCCTTCAGCCCATCCGGACTCGGTATTTCTGGCTGTGGCTGCCATAATTTCCGCTGCCTGGGAGCCCATCATGGAGCCGATGCCCCCGCTGTTCGGAGTACCCATACTCCCCTGCTGCATGGCTCCCTGCCCGTGGTCGCCTGCCATTTGACCGGTGCCCATACTGCCCTGGCCGTGGTTGGCCATCTGCCCGGTCGCAACATGCATGCCCAGTTCACCGGCAACATCACCCCAGGCTGCACCGGCGGTGTGCATATCGCTGATATCCTTCTCCGATACCCCGGACATCCGGGAAAGCATGCCGACATAGTTGTCTTCAGCATGATTAAGAGCCGTTTCAGCCGACATCATCTGACTTTGATCACCGGACATCTGCACGCGACCCATTTGAGCTTCAGCTTCATTGAGATGACCAAGGGCTGCCTGCAAAGACGGGTTCGCGGTATGTGCTTCCTGTCCCGCCATGTGTGCCGCATGTCCTGCCGCGGCTGCATTCGAATAGGCTGGTTGGCGCTGCACATTCTCCTGTGCTCCGGCCACTGTCTGCAGGCACATTCCCGACAGAGCAAGCGTTACTATCATTCCTGTAAGATACCGTTTCGTTTTCATGTGTTCTCCTTTCATGTTCATTTTTACCGACTGCTGCACCTGACCTCACAGAAGCTCATTTCCAGTCCGTGAGAAAAATCCGTACCGATTCGTTTTTGCCATACACCTTTTCGCCTATAACGACTTTCTCGGGGAGATCGAACCAGCTGATCCGGATGCGATCCGGGCCGAGCGCGGGAACAAGCTCATGCAAGGTATTCTCGATCTCGACCGCTCGTTGTCTGGCGAGCTTGCTCTCCTTATTCGCATGGACGACAACCTGCAGGGTTCCTTTCTTGAGGTTGGCGGCGATGGTCCCGGCCAAGCGAAGTGAAGGATAGGCAGAGAGACTGACCTTGTCTCCCGACCGCTGAAACTTGATTTCGGCAAGAGTCACGGTTCGGTTGCCGAGAAAGTGATTCTCATAGGAAAAATCGCCAAGACCATTGAGATGATCCGCCGCCTGGCGAGCATGACGGCCGGCGGGGTACCATTTCAGGTATTCGAGCCATGCCTTCTTCGCCTCGGTAGCCTTGCCTTCGATGTCCAGAATCAGGGCTCTGTTATAGAGAGCCGCCGCATTGGTCGGCACCTCTTTCAGGACTGCATCGTATGCCTTGATTGCCTGTCGGTATTCCCCGCTTCTCAGCCGGAGATGGCCCAGGTAAAGATGGGCCTGCGGATGGCGGACGTTCTGCTGCAGGGCTCGTTCATAGTTGAGCCTTTCGCTTTTTGTATCGCCCAGTTCGCCGTAGGCGACCCCCAGCCAGAACAGATAGTCAGCATTCTCCGGGTCAAGGGTGACTGTTCGCTGAAAATGGGGCAAGGCTTCAGCCGCCTTATTCTGAGCAAGGAGAAAACGGCCCAGGTAATAACGGGCAACTGCATTGTCGGGATGTTCCCGCACTGTCTTCTTAAAGTCCATTTCCGCCTGGCGGTAATCCCCGGATTCCATATACCGGCTGCCCTTGACCGTGCTGCTGAAGTCAGTGATACTGCAACCCGAGAGCATGCTCGCCAGGAAGATGAACGTTATCAGGCTCCTGTACATCATGTGCTCCTCCTTGATGGATTTAAAATATGATATGAATCATTGACTGTCCGACTTTCCATTGCACAAAGCATTGCACAAAGCGGACCAGAACGCACCAATCCGGCGCACTCTACGTAAGCACATGTTTTATTGCATGTTTTTCCAAACAAAAAACGCTGACGGGAGTATGCCTGGGGAGAATGTACAAGAGTTGGACAATCGTTTAGAAGGCCACGGGCCGTCGTGTCCTGTTATTGGACAGACACCGTTTGGTTGCGCGGCAACGGGATCGGGGGAATTCGTTGCAAATTGGTTTTAGCCTCCCCTCCCCCTACGGGAGGGGATTGAG
>CAYTVF010000080.1:0-17187 GCA_964441345.1 uncultured Desulfopila sp.
GCAAGGCACAAATCCATGGGGTTTCCAAAAGTTGTCTTTAGAATAGTAGAAAATCGCAGCTGTCCGCTTTATCAATACGGAGATGTCTTTGAACTTTCCGGGATCGCCATCCCGATCACCAATGAAACGGAAAATTCTTATATAACCACCTCGATAATCAAATACCCTCTCACCAAGAAGGTCTGTAAAATCCTCAACGGCGATCTCAGCAAAATAGTCATCCAGTATGAACGCGGCGACAAGATCCCGGTATGCTTGATCAACTGCAGCGGCTGCACCGGCTCCATCAAGCTTGAACACAGCAAGGATGACCATCTGCTGAAAAACGACGCCAGCACCCTTGCCGACGAACTGGGCTCGATGATGCACCTGCTCAGCAGCTTTGCCTTCTTTAAGAATATCGAAGAGAAGCATCTCAATACCGTCATCAGCTATTTCAAGCTCATCAAATTCGATACCGGCAATATCGTGATTCGTAAAGGCGATCCGGGGGGGAGGTTCTATATCATCGTGACGGGCAGCGTCAACGTTCTCAATGACGCCGGCATCATCATCTCCACCCTCGACAAGGGGGAGGTATTCGGGGAGATGAGCCTCATCTGCAACGACAACGTCAACGCCACCATCCAGGTCAGGGAACCGAGCTCGATCCTCTACATCGATCAACCTAACTTTCAGAAAATACTCGATATCTACCCTGCCATCCAACTCTATTTCTCGCGCCTCATGGCCGAGAGACTGAACCGGTCCAATAAAATCCGGGCCGAGGATCTCTCCTCCGGCATGACCGGCAATCTCTCGGAGATTCCGGCCGAGGCGCTGTTCCAGACCCTGAACATGAACAACAAGACCGGCATCCTGACCATTACCGACCTCAGCAAAGGAACCGCCCGATTCTCCTTCCGCCAGGGTGCTCTGATCAAGGCAAAGTATGCGGAGTTTAACGGCGACCTGGCCTTCTACCAGATATTGAAGGAAAAATCGGGGCGATTTCGCTTCACCCCGGGAATTGCCCCGGAGGATTTCAGCACTCCGGAGATCGGCTTCTTTATGAAACTGCTGATGGAAGGCATGCGCCGGATGGACGAGGGGAAGCCACAGAAAACAAACTGATTTTTTTATTTTACTCCAGCTTACCCATGTAATTGAAGGTCGGCAGCTTGCCGTACCTGCCGGAATTGGTCAGCCTTTCCTGCAATTCCTGGAGATTACGCGTCGTCGCCATCCCTTCGCAGACGTCAACGACAACATAGCCTATCCCCATTTCGCGAAGCTCGGACAGATACGGCAGGAGGGAAAACGGACGCTCCGGAAAGGTCTGGGTGAAGCCCTCCTTCTTTCTGATCACATACCCCTCGTTTTTCGGACTGAGGATCTGCCGTTCGTAGGGGAAATGACTGGCCGCCAGCCTGGAAGTATAGAGGGGCGGCGTGCCGTAAACGGTAAGCCCGAGGGGAATCGTGTTCGCCCGGCCGTCATCCCGGTCGCCCCGCCCTCTCCTGTGCCCGGCCAGGAGTTCGCGGAGAGCATCCCGGTCCATCTCGATTGCGGCCTGGGCTTTCTCCAGGCCAAGCCCGCCGGCCAAGGCAACCGCCTGACTGTTCATAAGATTGCAGGTGTAATCGGCGTAGAGATGAACCTTTTCTCCGGCAAAAAGGGCTACCTGACTGATATGACCGAGCTGGAAGCTCCTGAACCCGGAACGGATCAGCAAGGCTATCTGTTTGCGGCAGCGCGCCAGGTCGTTTTCCATGATCAAGGGAGGCAGAGCCCAGGTAACCATGCGGGATCTACCGCCCGGCCCGCCTTTGATCCTCCCGGCCTCGCTCAGCATCTGCTTATCGAAGGTGAGAAGGAAGCGGTCCGGAGAAAACGGCAAATCGGCCAGCACCGTCTTGACGGAATCCGTTTTCAGCCACCATTCAACTCTGGGTCCTTTCGGCGTTGGAGTTGGTCGACCGTGATGGCCACCCTTTACTCCCTTCTTCTCAGCCTCAGGCCTGCTCGCTGTTTCAACCAAATTACAGACACTTACAGTGAGAGTTTCGATTCTTTGCGCAAGTTTTTTTCGTATCCCGGCGAGTTCCCTGCCTAAATCCGCCACCTGCAGGTAACCGCCGTCGGTGGATTGCGGGCCGGACGCACCATCGATTTTATATACCTCGACATGACCGCCCGCCCGAGCCTCAAAATCATCCGGCAAAGGGATCGACACCTTGCTGCCGGCCTCCGCACGATCCTGCGGAACGCCGCCCATAAAAAAAGTCTTCAACCGAAAAGCGTTGCGCTCGCCGCTTGGCTCCCGGTGCAACCTGAGACGGTCGCCGACCGCCAAATCCCCTTTGAGAACGAACCGGCAGATGAGCTGCTCGCCGGCCGTCTTCGTTGCCGAAAACCGGCCGAGATGGATCCCCATATTGCCCGAATGAAATGGGGTGATAGCCTCGGCCGGTTGCGGCGACAAGAAATAGCCGGTCGATGTTTTACGGCTCATCGCCGTGTCGGCCAGCACCTTGGCCGCGGCTATCGCCTTCTCCTGCTCCCCCGGGGCGGCATCGAGAACCTGCCGATAGGCCATCACGACATTTCGCACATAATGGGCGGAACGCAGGCGGCCTTCAATTTTCAGCGAACTGATCCCGGTTTCGAGCAGCTCGGGCAGCACCTCAAGACCGTTCAGGTCGTTCATCGAAAAAAGATAGCGGGCCGGATCGGCTTTGCCTTCCCTGCCCCTGCCTTTTCGGCCGGCAACCGTATAGGACCTGCGGCACGGCTGGACGCATCTTCCCCGCAGGCCGCTCTTTCCGCCGAGGTATGAGGAAAACATGCAGAGACCGGAATAGGAAAAACACATGGCGCCATGGATGAAGATCTCGATCTCGGTATCCCCTCTCCTGGCGGTAATCGCCCGTATTTCTTTCAGCGTCAGTTCCCTGGCAAGGACTACCCGTTTGCAGCCGAGACCGGCCAGAAAGCCGACCGCGTCGGAATTATGCGCCATCATCAGGGTTGAGCCGTGCAGTTTCAGGTTCGGAAAATATTTCCGTACCAGATGGATGAGCCCCAAATCCTGGACTATCAGACCATCGGGCTGCAACTCCTGCAGCAGGGCAAGATTTTCAATCAGAGCAGGCAGTTCTCTTTCAAGAACCAGGCTGTTGGCGGCGACATACAGCTTTTTATGCAGACTGCGGCAATGACGGATCATCGCGCCGATTTCTTCAAGGCGCAGATCCCGGGCCAGATTACGGGCATTGAAGCCCGGGGCGCCGACATACACCGCATCGGCGCCGCCGTCCAGCGCCGCCCGAAAGGTTTCCACACTTCCGGCCGGGGCAAGGAGTTCGACGTTTGCCATCAGCTTTCTATGATTACCTCGCCGCCCGCACCCTGCGCATCGAGGACGACACTGATCCGTTCATTGTTCTGGATAGCGGTGTGCATGCCAGTAAAATCGGGTTGGATCGGCAATTCCCTGCCACCCCGATCGACCAGGGCGGCCAGCTGGATGGTATTGGGCCGGCCGTAATCCATGATGGCATCCATGGCCGCACGGATTGTTCGCCCGGTAAAGATGACGTCATCGACGAGGATGAGGTTGGTGTTGTCGACATCGAAGGAGATTTCGGTGGTCTTGACGATCGGATTCTGGCTGATCAGGCTCCAGTCATCGCGATACAAATTGATATCAAGCGAACCAAACGGAATACTGTTCTTCGTCCGGCTCTCGATGAAGGCGTGGATTCTTTTCGCCACGTACACCCCGCAGGTATGGATGCCGACAATCGCCATCCCGCCGCGCTCGTGATTTTTTTCGAGAATCTGCAAGGCTATCCGCTGAATGGCCAGGTCGATATCCTGGGCTGCCATGATTACTCTTTTCTTGATACTCTTACTCACAATCCCACCCTCTTCCAGAAGAATTCTATACCCCGTTCATCGACCCTGTTGATCGCCTCCGGAAAGGCTTCACATTCGACGGCAAATACCTTGGCGGCAATGGTATCGATGTCGTCCTCATAGTCGAGTTCAACGCTTTTTTGCAGAATAATGGGCCCTTCATCATATTTTTCGTTGGCGAAATGGACGGTGCAGCCGCTCAGCGTGCACCCCCGGGCTTTGACTGCACTGTGCACATGGTGGCCATAATAGCCGTCGCCGCAGAAACTGGGAATGAGCGAGGGATGGATGTTGATCACCGCCCGGGCCAGTTCCGGCGGCGGGACGTAGAGCTTGAGGTATCCGGCCAGACAGACGATATCGATCTGGTAGTTGGCCAGGATCCTGTTGATCTCGGCGTTACCCGCGGCGTGATAGGCGGGATAACCGTATTTTTGCGCCTTGCTGAGCCCCAGCACACCTTCGACATTGGAAACCACTACCTGGATTTTCGCCGCGAGGCTGCCTTTCACGATCCGCTCATGAAAATTATCAAGGGTGCGTCCGCTGCCGGACAATAAGACGGCCATTTTCAGCATGGTCTATTCTCCCGAGATAGAACTGTCGGCCGCGATATCGACCTGTTCCTCGACCTGTTCCAGCCACCGCGAGATTGCGGTGTCGTACTCAGAGGTCAAGGCGAAAACCTTCTTCATCAACCTGAACCTGGTCTTCGGGGTGGTATTGCCGGTCGCTCTGATCTCCTGCAGCACCTGGGGATAGTCGGCGGGATCGACGATAACCGTCACATCGTGAAAGTTTTTCGCCGCCGCCCGGAGCAAAGTGGGCCCGCCGATATCGATATTTTCAATGGCGTCGGCCAGACTGCAGTTCGGATCGGCGACCGTTTTGGCAAAAGCATAGAGATTGACCGCAACGAGATCGATGTTTTTCAGACCATTATCGGCACATTGCCGCTGGTGTTCCGTGTTCGCCCTCTGGTTCAGAATCCCGCCATGGACCTTCGGATGGAGGGTTTTAACCCGGCCGTCAAGCATCTCCGGAAAGCCGGTAAAGTCGGAAACATCTTTGACCGCAAGCCCTGCTTCCCGCAGTTTCTTCGCCGTGCCGCCGGTCGACAGCAACTCTATGCCAAGTTTTACCAGTTCGCCGGCAAAACCTTCGATACCGGACTTGTCGGTGAGGCTAATCAGTGCTCTTTCTATCTTTGCCATTCTCAACTCCTATTCGTCTTTTCTCGTAAAGGACAGGATCTTACGACGGTCGCGTTTGCCCGGTTTTTTCTCCGGGGCGGTGAAACCGGCGTTGCTCAACCGCTTCAGTTCCCGCTGCTGTTCCCGGGCCTTGATGCTTTCTTCCGCCTCAATATAGAGCAGCCTTGCCTCCGAGGCCGGCCGCCGCAACCTGGCAATGGCCAGGACTGTAATGTGAAACTCGGCGGGGCCGATGGTGATAACCAGCCGGTCGCCGATCACAACAGTATGGGCAGCCTTGCACCGGTTGCCGTTGACATGCACCTTGCCGCCGTTTACCGCCTGGGTCGCCAGCGACCGGGTCTTAAAGAAACGGGCCGCCCACAGCCATTTATCCAGTCGTACTGTCTCTGTATTGTTTTCCATCGCTGAACCGCCCAGTTTTCCGCCCAGTTTACCTCTCGGTTTACCTCTCAGTTACCGCAACGATCCGGCCGATAAACGTGCCGGAAGAGGTTCAGGATACACCGATTTATTTTGAAACGCATGAAAATTTCAAAATCACCGTCGGTCAATCGGCAAAAGAGTATTGTCGAACAGAGCCAAAAAGAGTAAGTAAGAACCGTTTCCAGCTAATCGCGGTTGATGCTGCATGGTATCGGAACAGACTCCATTTCAGCAACTTGATTGGATGTTTTTTCAACACATTAAAAGGAAGATTGAGCGGAACAATGCACATTCGGACAGTTGGTTTAAAAGGTCTTAAGGCTCCGGTCAAGGTCAAGGAAAGAAGCGGCAAGCTGCAGAACACCATTGCCACCATCTCCATGCAGGCCCACCTCCTTGAAAGCAACAAGGATAACTGTGTAGAAACATTTACCTCTATTCTCAACAACTATCTCGGCGAACTTTCCGTTACCAGCTTCAGAACGATTTTGGCGCACTTAAAGGATGGCCTGCAGGCCAAGAGCGTCCGGCTGGAGATGGCCTTCCCCTATTTTCTCGACAAAAAAGCCCCGGTCAGCCACACCCACAGCCTGATGGAGTACACCTGCACCTTCTCCGGCGGAGTCGGCGAAGACGAAGGATTTATCCTCTCCGTAATCGTCCCGGTTACCACCCTCTGTCCGTGCTCCAAGGAGATCAGCGCCGGCGGAGCGCACAACCAGCGGGCCGAAGTCACCCTGAATGTCAAATTCAGGAATTTCATCTGGGCCGAAGACCTGATCGAGCTGATCGAGAAATCCGCCTCCTGCGAGGTGTACGCCCTGCTCAAACGGCCGGACGAGAAATTTGTGACGGAGAAGGCGTTCAACAACCCGATGTTTGTTGAGGATGTGGTCAGAAAGGTGGCGGTTTCGGCACTCGCCGATCCGAATATAACCTGGTTTTCCGCCGGGGTGGAAAGCTTTGAATCGATCCATAAACACAGCGCCTATGCCTATGTCGACAGCGACGAGGTACGCTGATTCATAGTTTGCGGCCACCGAAACCTGTGAATCGCTTTCGGAAGGATCCGGACTCCTTCTCACCGTCGAGCATCTTGCGGAGGATCTCCAATTCCTTCTGGGCCGCCCGCAGTTCCTGAGTGATACCGTCTCTCTCGCCGGGAGGTGCTTCCTGCAGCATTTTCTGCAATCTCTCGACTTCTTGCCGCGCTTTGTATAGATCCCGGGCCAATGCTCTGATAGACATCGTTTACACCATCCTTTTCATTTGGAACTTTTCTCCTTGACTCCAGCCAGCTATTCTTCATAGGCTTTTAATAGCACTCAAGCAACCATATCCAAAAATATTTTCCGGATATTTACCCGGCGTTCATCCGGACAACCATGGAGGATTGCAAGTATGCGGCTACATTCTATCGGTTTTCGTCTCCTGGTCGGCGGCTGCCTGGCGGTCATCATTCCTCTCATCGTTGTCGGCTCCATTTCGACTATCAAATCTTCCCGGGCCCTGGAAGAACTGGCAACCATCACCGCCCAGTCCAGCGCCCTCGATATCGCCAATCTAAGGGGTCCGATGTCTCAAGCCGCGAATATTTCCAGGAAGCCAAACAAACCCGGAAAGCGGCTGTCGGCGATGTGGTCAAATCCAAGGCAACGGGTGAGCTTATCGCGGTCATTTGCGCTCCTATCCTGTCCGATTCCGGCGATTTTCTGGGACTCTTCGGCATGCCGATCAAGGCTGAGGCACTCACCGATCTCGTCGCCAATAAAAAATTCGGCGAAACCGGCTACGCCTTTATGACCAACAAAACCGGCATGGTCATTGCCCACCCGCAAAAAGAATTCATCCTCTCCCTCGATCTTACCAAGACGGAAGGGCTGGAAGAATTCGGCCGCACTCTGACCCTGGGAAAACCCGGCACGAGTTCATATACGCAGCAAGGGGTCGAGAGAATCGCCGGCTATGCGCCCGTTGCCATGACCGGCTGGAGTGTCGCCATCAGCCAGGACAAAGACGAACTTTTAAGCGCTTCACGGGCCATCAGGAACAGTACCCTTACCGTGACCCTCCTCTCGCTGGCCGTCGTTGCCACCGCCATCTACTTTGCCGCGCGAGCGATCGTCATGCCGATCAACAAGGCGGTTGCCGGCCTGAAGGACATTGCCGAAGGCGAGGGCGACCTGCGGATGCGTTTGCCCATCACCTCCCGGGACGAGGTCGGGGAAATGTCCAGGTGGTTCAACCTGTTCATTGAGAAGCTGCAGCATATCATGAGCAGATAACCAATGATACCCGGCAAATAGATGGTTCGGCCACCGGACTCTCGACCATCGCCGGCCATCTGCAAAATAACGCCCGGGACACCTCTCAGCTTTCCGACAACGTGGCCGCCGCCGCCGAAGAGATGAGCGCCAACCTGAACAATGTGGCCGCCGGCATGGAAGAGTCATCCACCAACACCTCAATGGTGGCCAGCGCCGCCGAGGAGATGACTGCCACCATCAACGAGATTGCCGCCAACACCGAACAGGCCAGATCCATTTCCCTCAAGGCTGTGCAGCAGGCCGACAGCACTTCAAAGAAAATCGCCGAACTGAGCAAGGCGGCCCAGGCGATCAATAAGGTGACGGAGGCGATTACCGAGATATCGGAGCAGACCAACCTTCTGGCCCTGAACGCCACCATCGAAGCCGCCAGGGCGGGGGAAGCCGGCAAGGGCTTTGCCGTCGTCGCCAACGAGATTAAAGAACTTGCCAAACAAACCGCAACCGCCACTTTCGACATTAAAAATCAGATCCACGAGGTCCAGGTCACCACCTCAGCCACCACCGGGGAAATCGACCAGATCGCAAAAATCATCCATAGCGTCAACGAGATCGTCTCGACCATTGCCGTAGCCGTAGGCGAGCAATCCTCGGCCACCGAAGAGATTGCCAGAAACATTTCCCAGGCATCCCAGGGCCTCGGCGAGGTCAATCAAAATGTAAACCAGATCTCGATCGTCGGGGCGACAATCACCCAGGACGTCGCCAAGGTCAATACCGCTTCCGCCAAGATAAGCGAAAGCAGCAACGAGGTAAAAGGCAGCGCCGACTCACTGCATGAATTAGCCGGAAGGTTGAGTAAGATCGTACAAAGTTTCAAGGTATAAGGGGAAGGCTCAGACGAGTTTTTTCAGCATCTCATTCTTCTCGACGGCCGCCTTCAGGATCCGGAAAATCTCCCGGTGGTGATTGTGGAACCGGGTCTTCACATACTGAAAGACCGATTTGCGCAGATCGCCTTCATCGACGGGGTACCGGCGCACCACATCATCGAGATCCGGACCCTGCCAATCGGGTTCCCACACCACCCCCGCCTGCAGAGAGTATTGCTGCTGTTCTATCGCTTCGTTGATAATGACATCGCGCAGCCTCTCCGCCTCGCGATGCAGTTTATTAGCCTTTAAATGCGAGCCCTTCCGGTCGGTGAGATAATCGAGGATCATCTCAATCGAATCATCGTCACGCATGACTTTCGCCAGGTGCTTGACCTGGCGGTTTCTCGCCCCGCCCTTCATCGTGCGGCAACTGATGATTTCATCTTTCACCGCCTGACCTGCGGGAAGATTTTTCAGGTCCTTATCGGTCAGCAACGAAAGCTCCTGGGCGGCACTCTCTTCATCCTTAAATCGTCTTTTCTGGGCCGATTTGCTTATTTTTTCCGTCATATATTCCTGTAGTAAACTTTTAGAATTCAACCAGAGAAGGCTCATACTCTTTGGGCGGCTGAAATCCCAGCAGGGTGCACAGCGTCGCCGCAACGTTGGCCAAGCCGGGATTCTCGACTCCGCTCAGCCGAAAGCGGTTTGCCCCGCTGTAATCCTTGATGATAAAGGGAACCGGGTTGAGGGTGTGGGCGACCATCGGGGTGATTTTGCCGTTCTTTTCCGTCCACATGCAGTCGGCATTGCCATGATCCGCGGTGAGGACGGCGATCCCGCCGGCCTTCCGCACGGCGCCGAGAACCCGCAGCAGACAGAGATCGACGGTTTCCACCGCAATCCTGATCGCCGGCACCACGCCGGTATGGCCAACCATGTCGCCGTTGGGGTAGTTGAGGCGGATAAACTTGTAGCTGCCGCTCTCAATCGCACCGACCACCAGGTCGGTGATCTCCCCCGCCTTCATCCACGGTTTCAGATCGAAGGCGATCCTGTCGGACAGCACCTCCTCATATTTTTCCAGTTTTTCATCGATATAGCCGGAGCGGTTGCCGTTCCAGAAATAGGTCACATGGCCGAATTTCTGGGTTTCCGAAACCGCATAGGAGGTGACCCGCGCCCCGCACAGGTACTGCCCCAGGGTATTGTCGATGGTCGGCGGTTCGACCAGATATTTTTTCGGGATCAGAGCGTCCCCGTCGTACTGCATCATCCCGGCATAAAAAACCCGCGGCACCCGCACCCGGTCGAATTCGACCAGATCCGGTTCGGTAAAGGCCCGGGATATTTCAATGGCCCGGTCCCCGCGGAAGTTGAAAAACACCACGCCGTCACCGTCTTCGATGGTACCCACCGGGCCGTTCCGATCGGTTACCACGAAGCTTGCCATATACTGGTCGGTCATCGCCGGATCTTCGGCGTAATAGCTGCTCACCGCCTCGGAAGCGGAGCTGAAACCACGTCCCACCCCGAGAACATGGGCCTTCCAGCCATTCTCCACCACCTGCCAGTTGGCATTGTAGCGATCCATGGTCGTGACCATCCGCCCGCCGCCGGAACCAATGCGGTAATCCCGGTCGGCCGTGGAAAGCGCCGCGAGTTTTTCCTCCAGCGGCCCGATATAGCGCAGAGCACTTTTCTGCTCGACATCCCGGCCGTCAAGCAGAGCGTGCACCCTGACCCGCTTGAACCCTTCAACCGCGCACCGGTCGAGCAGACCATTGAGCTGGCCGATATGGCTGTGGACATTGCCGTCGGAAACCAGTCCGATAAAATGAATCGTCCCGCCGGCAAGACCAGTTTTTTTCAGCTCCTGCCAGGCCTCGCCGGCAAAGATGCGGCCCGATTCGAGGGCTTCGTTGACCAGTTTGGCGCCTTGGGCAAATACCCGTCCCGCGCCCAGGGCATTATGGCCGACCTCGGAATTGCCCATGTCGTCGTCGGAGGGCAAACCCACTGCCTTGCCATGCGCTTTCAACCGCACCATGAGCGGTTCCTGAAACAATTCGTCAAGTACCGGAGTATTGGCGACATAGAGACCGTCGCGTTCGTCCCGTGATCCTATGCCCATGCCGTCCATGACGACGGTCACTACCGGACCGGTAAAGGGAGTATATCCTGAAAGAGATGAGAGTGTTCGCACTGTCATTTTTTGTCCTTTTAGGGAATTATAAGTTCAAAACAATTATTTTTTATTATCTTGAAAATAGAATACAATGTTATATTGCAGCTTGCTGACAAGCCACAAGCAAGTGAATATAACCGCCCCGGCATCATTGCCAATAATCCTAGTTTAAGACCTCTCGATGAAAGAGCAACAAACTTTATCCCGGCTGGCATTCAAAGTCATCCCGGGGAGCCTGCCTCTATTTACCACTGTTTTACAGTCCGGTATAGAGGTAAAGACACCGCACGGCGTACCTCTCGGCCGCTTCCTCAGCAGTTTTCCCGGGTTTACCGCCGACTATCTGGCCGATACGGTGCAGACCATTTTTTTGAACGGAACCGCGGTGGACGATTTGACCACCCCCCTTGCCGGCGCCAACCCGGTGCTGGCCCTTTCCGCCGCAATGCCCGGCCTGGCCGGGGCAATTTTCAGGAAAAACAGTTTCCATGCCGCCTTGCGGACCGATACGGATACAAAATCCTTGTCGGCCGAATCCGCGAAACATGATTATCATATGGTGACCCTGAAACTGTTCAACAGCATCGCCAGGGAACGGGGCGAAGAACTGCTGCGCCAGGGGGTATGCATGCAGGCGGAAACTCTCGCCGGTTTTCTGGCCGGCCGTCCGAATCTGCTGGAAGATATCACCATGATCCGGCTGAACGAAACGGCAATGGACAAGGCGGGTCTTTTGCGATTTCTGGCCGGGCCGAGCAAGATTAATCTCATTATCGAGAAAGCGGATGGCTGACACCGACACTCACGCAAAAAACACCAAGGACATGCTCGGCCGCACTGGTCTGGTCCCGGTGCAGCAGGCACTTGACACCCTCCTTACGGCTCTGGCCGGAGTACGAATCGCAACCGAGCTTATTCCACTGACGGAAGCCTTCGACCGGGTGCTGGCCGAGCCGGTCGTCGCCCGCGAAGATCTGCCGCTCCAGGCCCGCTCCACCATGGACGGTTTTGCCGTGCGCGCCGCCGACACCTTCGGCGCGAGCCAGTCGATGCCCTGCTACCTCAATATCACCGGTGAAGTCAAGATGGGCGAGGCGGCTGCCGGCGAGGTGAAAAAAGGCTGCTGCCATAAGATCCCGACCGGCGGATTGCTCCCCCATGGGGCCGACGGGGTGGTGATGCTGGAACACAGTGTGCCGATCGACGACACCATGATTGAAATCGTCAAGGGGGTCGGCTCCGGCACCAACCTCATCCAGCGAGGCGAGGATATCGGCGCGGGCCAACAGGCGCTGCCGGCCGGACACCTCCTGCGGCCCCAGGACATCGGCCTGCTGGCCGGCCTGGGTGTGGCCGAAGTGCTGGTCACGAAAAAAATACGGGTCGGTATCCTCTCGACCGGGGATGAAATCGTCCCCCATACCGCCATCCCGGGACCGGGCCAGATTCGCAATATCAACACCCTGGCCCTGGCCGGACAGGTGCGGCGCGCCGGCGGAGTCTATGTCGATTACGGCATAGTCTCGGATCGCCAGGAAATCTTCCTGCCGGCCATGAAAACGGCGGTCAAGGAGAACGATATCGTGCTCTTTTCCGGGGGGAGCTCGGTCGGCATCAGGGACCTCGGCACAGAGGTCGTCGAAGCCCTTGGCCCGCCGGGCATTCTCATCCACGGCGTCACCCTCAAACCGGGCAAACCGATCCTCATCGGGCTCAGCAAAACCAAACCGATTTTCGGCCTGCCCGGCCATCCGGTTTCGGCCATGGTCTGCTTCGATTTTTTCGTCCGGCCGGCAATCGAATTCCTTTCCGGCCGAAAGAGTCAACCGGATCTTCCCGCGCCGGCGATCATGGCCAGACTCTCCCGCAACATCAACTCGGCCCCGGGCCGACGCGACGTGATCCGGGTAAAACTGGTGAAAGAGGACGATGGCTGGAAGGCAGAACCGATTCTCGGCAAATCGGGATCCATATCAACCCTTTCCCGGGCCCACGGCTATTTCCTGATCGACGAAGACAGCCAGGGGGTTACGGAAAATTCAGCGATAAAGGTGTATCTTTTCAAATGACCAAGCAAAACGTTTATGTAAGCAATAAACCACTTTCCGAAGCAAAACAACTGTGGCACGAGGCCCTGACCAGGCACGGCTTTTTTGCCGGGACACCGACCGAACTGATTGCGGTGGACGATGCCCGGGGCCGCCTCACCGCCGAACCGATATTTGCCAAACGATCGTCGCCTTCCTATAACGCCGCCGCCATGGACGGCATCGCCGTCCATTTTCTCGATCTGACCGGGGCAAGCGAAGCCAATCCGATACGGTTGCGGCGCGACAAATTTGTCCCGGTCAACACCGGCAACGCCGTGCCCGAAGGGTGTAATGCGGTGGTGATGATCGAAGACGTCCATTATGTCAGCGAGACCGAAGTCGAGCTGAATATGCCTGCCACGCCCTGGCAGCATGTGCGCACCATCGGCGAGGATATTGTCGCGACCGAGCTGATCCTGCCGGAAGGACACCGGGTGCGGGCCATCGATCAAGGGGCCATGCTCGCCACCGGCGTCACCGAGATTAAAGTCCAGCGCCCGCCCAAAGCCGTTGTTATCCCCACCGGCAGCGAGCTGATCCAGCCCGACCGGCAGCCGAAACCGGGGCAGATCATCGAATTCAACTCGCGCATTCTGGCCGGCTACCTGAACGAATGGGGGGCAATGGCAACGCGCGCCCTGCCGGTGGTCGACGATCCCGTGCTGTTGAAGAAGACCTTGCTGGATGCAGCAAAGGACAACGATCTGGTTATCCTCAACGCCGGCGCCTCGGCCGGCACCCGCGATTACAGTGCAAAAGTACTGGCCGAAGTGGGCGAAGTGATTGTCCACGGGGTGGCGATCAAGCCCGGCAAACCGGTAATCCTGGCGATGATCGGCGACACCCCGGTTATCGGCCTGCCCGGCTACCCGGTCTCGGCTCTCCTCACCATGCGGGTCTTTGTCCGCGAAATGATTTCCGCCTTTTTAGGTAAAGGTCAGCCCGATTCGGAGTATGCCGAGGCCACCCTGTCGCGACCCCTCCATTCGCCGATGGGCGTCGACCAGTTTGTCAGGATCACCCTCGGCCGGGTCGGCGACACCCTGATGGCGACGCCGTCCGGCAAAGGCGCAGGCGCGGTGATGTCGCTGGTCCGGGCCGACGGGCTTTTGACCATTCCCGCCGGCAGTGAGGGGATCGGCGCGGGCGAAAAGGTCCGGATCGAGCTGCTCCGGCCGCAGACCGAGGTCGATGCGACGGCGGTCTGTATCGGCAGTCATGACAATATCCTCGATCTGCTCGCCAATCATCTGCACAAGCGGCGGCCGATCATCCGCATCTCGTCCGCCCATGTCGGTTCGATGGGCGGGATCATGGCCATTCGACGCGGCGAAGCCCACCTCGCCGGCAGCCATCTCCTCGACGAACAGACCGGCGAATACAACATCAGTTTTATTAAACGCTTTCTGCAGGGAATCCCGCTGCGGTTGATCAATCTCTGCTATCGCGAACAAGGACTGATGGTCGCCAGGGGCAATCCGAAAAAGATTCATAGCTTCAAGGATATTGCCCGGGAGAAGCACACCTTCATCAACCGCCAGAACGGCGCCGGGACGAGACTCCTGACCGACAAAATCCTGCGGGATGAAGGAATAGATCCGGCTGAAATCGTCGGCTACGGCCATGAGGAGTACACCCATATGTCCATCGCCGCGTCGGTCGCAAGCGGCAGTGTCGACACGGGACTCGGCATCAGAGCGGCGGCCAACGCCCTGGATCTGGATTTTGTGCCGATTGCCGAGGAACGTTACGACCTCATTGTGCCGAACCGGTTTCAGAACGACGAAAAAGTTGCCGCGATTCTCGATCTGATCCGCAATGACCACAACTTCCAGGCCGCCATTTTAGCCCTTGGCGGCTACAACCTCCGCGATTGCGGCAAGGTTATGTACGAGCAGTAAGCGTGCGGGACACTAGGAGGCTGTCCGAGAATAGCAATTTTTCTCTCAGATCGAGGCAAACTCGAAAAAATTACCGGAGGCATATAGATAATATTCCGAGGATAATTTTTTCGAGTTTAACGAAGATATGGGGGAAAAGGGCATTCTCGGACAGCCTCCTAGGACTAGCCCGCCCCCCTGATTTTTTTATGAACACTATTTATAATATCAACTCAGACCGAAAACCCCAAAAAGGAGAAGCCATGGCAGACAAAATTTTTCGCGTGAACATGACCGATCTCACCAGCAAACTGGAAGAAGTTCCGGCAGCCTGGGCCGGCCACGGCGGCCGCGGCCTCACCTCGACCATCGTCGCCGCGGAGGTGGAGCCGACCTGCCATCCGCTCGGACCGAAGAACAAGCTGGTCTTCGCCCCCGGCCTGCTGTCCGGCACGACGGCCGCCAACTCCGGACGACTGTCCATCGGCGCCAAAAGTCCCCTGACCGGCACCATCAAAGAGTCCAACTCCGGCGGCACCGCGGCGCAACTGCTGGCCCGGGCCGGCTGCAAGGCGCTGATCATCGAAGGCCTGCCCAAGGGCGACAAATGGTACAGTCTCGCTCTGACCCCGGCAGGAGTGACCATCAACGAGGAGACGGAACTCATCGGCAAAGGCAATTTCCAGGTGGTCGACACCATGGCGAAACGCTCCGAAGCGAAGCTGGGAGTTATCACCATCGGCCCGGCCGGTGAAATGAAGATGTGCGGCGCCAACCTTTCCATCAAGGACCCGGACGGCGGACTGCGCTCCAGTGGCCGCGGCGGCCTCGGGGCGGTAATGGGCGCAAAGAGGATCAAATTCATTTCCGTCGACCCCAAAGACGGCAAGGTGGCCATCGCCGACCCCGAGAAATTCAAGGAAGCCAACAAGACCTTCGCCAAGGCCCTCGTCGATCATCCGGTTAGCCAGGCCCTGGGCCAGTACGGAACCAACGTATTGGTGAACATCATCAACGAGGCCGGGGGACTGCCGACCATGAACTTCACCAAAGGGCAGTTCGAAGGGCACGAAGCCATCTCCGGCGAGACCATGCACGACACGATCATCCAGCGGGCCGGCAAGGTCAAGCACGCCTGCCACCCCGGCTGCGTCATTCAATGTTCGCAGGTTTATAATGACGCCAGCGGCAAAAAAATGACATCCGGTTTTGAATATGAATCGATCTGGGCCATGGGTGCCAACTGCTGCGTCGACGATCTCGATAAAATCGCCGAAGCCGACAGGCTGATGGACGATATCGGCATCGACACCATCGAAACCTCGGTGGCCATGGGCGTTGCCATGCAGGCAGGCGTCCTGCCGTTCGGCGACGGCGCCGGGATCTGCCGGATCCTGAAGGAAGAAGTTGCCAAGGGCACCGGCCTTGGCCGGATCATCGGCAACGGTGCCGGTTCGGTCGGCCGCGCCTATGGGGTGACGAGGGTGCCGGTTGTCAAGAATCAGGCGATCCCGGCCTATGACCCGCGCGCCATCAAAGGCATCGGCATCACCTACGCCACCTCGACCCAGGGGGCCGACCATACCATGGGCTACACCATCGCCACCAACATTCTGGGTGTCGGCGGCAAGGTCGATCCGCTCACCAAAGTGGGTCAGGTCGAGCTTTCGCGCAACCTGCAGATTGCCACCGCCGCCATCGACTCGACCGGCATGTGCCTGTTCATCGCCTTTGCCGCCCTGGACAACGCTCAATGCCTGCCGGCGCTGATCGATCTGATCAATGCCCGGTTCGGCATCGCGCTGACCGGTGACGACGTGGTAAACCTCGGCAAATATATTCTTAAAACCGAGAAAGCTTTCAACACCGCAGCCGGTTTCACCGCGACGGACGACAGGCTGCCGGAATTCTTCTACACCGAGCCGCTGCCGCCGCACAATGTCGTCTTTGACTTCAGCGGCGAAGAGATCGATACTTTTTGGAATTTTTAAATGGTAAACGAAAACGAAAACAAAAACGAAAACGGAAATAAAAAGATCACGGTCAAGCTGTTCGCCTATTTTCGCGACAATCGGTTCAAGATTGAGGAAAGGGAGATAGGCGAAGAAACCACGGTTGGCGATATTGTCGATTCCTTAGGGATCGACCGGGAAGAAGTGGGCGTGCTGATGATCAATTCGCGGCACACCGAATTTCCTGTCCACCCGGCGGCAAACGATGTCCTCGCCATCTTTCCGGTGGTCGGCGGAGGCTGAGAGGAAAAAAACAAAAAATCGTATCTATTTCAGCTCTGTTGACAAAGTTCCCCCGCCCCTGGCGGGAGGGGGGGTTGTGCAATCATTCCCCC
>CAYTVF010000081.1:0-4092 GCA_964441345.1 uncultured Desulfopila sp.
AAATATTTCCTTACTTTTTATACTGTACTTTCGGCAATAAAAGAAGATGAACTCGTAAAAAGCTCGATAACGAGCGCGTGAGACTTTTTATGATTTCATCTACGAAGATACTTCTCATTGTTCGCCGATGCTTCCGTACTGCATGGCGGCCCCGCTGTTCCGAAAACTATTATCAACGCCAAAAGGGCCAGGATTTTACAATCCTGGCCCTGCACCGGCACCCGGTCTTCTTCGATTATGCGAAAGTATGCGGTTACATTCCACTCACTGCCCTGAACCAATCTCCGACGAATTGCAAAGGTCCGCCACTGGCGATCAGTCCGCCGACGATACAGGCAAGACTCCATACACCGACTGCAACTCCCAAGATTGCCACAAAGGTTATACTGACCTTGGATACCTCTGTTGAAACGTTGCTTTTCTCAGCAACCGCCGCTCCGGTCTTCCGACCTATTCTCGTCATGTCAGCCATTTGCAATTTGCCTCTTCCGTTTGAGATAATTTTAGCCCAAAATCGCCCTCAGCCAGTCGGCAATGAGAGCAAGCGGACCGCCACTTGCGACCGCTCCACCAAGAAGACTTGCCAGCGCCCAGATGCCAATGGCACATGAAGAGAGCCCGATTACCGCAAAACCGACCCTGAGAATCTGCTCATCGACTTTGGCTTCAGTACCTGCCCAACTTCTTGTCTTCACTGCTGTGGTCTGAGTTCTCATCTTCTTTCTCCTTTGCCCGAATCTCTATGCCCATACCGGATTGCCGGTTTGCCCGGCAGCCGGTTCCTTATCGATCATTTGAGCTTACTGTTGCACTATACGTGCCAGACTGACAACCTCACCCGGAAATACCCTGCCAATAATAGCTTAACATGCCGTTACAAGTTGTTCTGTGCGACATACCAACTGTTGCATTTATGTAGCATCGGCGGGAAAAGGGGGTCATGCAACTGTATTGCAACATTTACGCAACATTATTGCGACACTTCAGGGAAAAGAGAGGAAGGTACAGGAGAGTTCATTTTGGCAGCCGGGAGGCCGGCGCAAGGCTTATGACTCCGACTCGGCGAGTCGATACCGCTGCATTTTCCGATAGAGGGTACTTCGGTCAACCCCCAGCAGTTTGGCGGCTTTCGCCTTGTTGCCGCCTGTTGCCTTCAAGGCTTCGACGATCTGCTGTTCTTCACTCACGTAGGGGCCATACTGTCGCACTCTCGGCCCCGATTCCGGCGGTGCCGGTCGCAAAAGACCATGCTCCAGAGAGATTGCCGGGGATTTCCTGTCGTGCAGCAGTTCATCGGAAAAATGTTCCTTTAACAGGGTTGGCCCGGGACAGAGAACACAGGCTCTCTCGATGACGTGACGCAGTTCGCGGACATTGCCGGGCCAGGGATAAGCCTTCAGGATTTCCATGGCCTGATCGGAAATGTTTATGATCTTTTTACCGAGCTCTTCGCGGAAGGTAACCAGAAAGTGATGAACCAGCAGCGGAATACATTCTTTCCGTTCCCTGAGCGGCGGCAGGAGGATTTCGACAACCTTGAGCCGGTAATAGAGATCTTCCCGGAAAGCTCCCGACTTCACTTTATTCTTCAGATCGACATTGGTCGCGGCGATAATGCGGACATCCACTCTGACGGAGGTATCCTGGCCGACCGGATTAAAGGTCTTTTCCTGCAGGAACCGCAACAGCCGCAGCTGCATCCGCGGGGTAATGTCGCCGATTTCATCGAGAAAAAGAGACCCCTTGTCGGCCTGCAGCAGCCTCCCCGGCCGGTCCCGATCGGCGCCGGTGAAAGACCCTTTTTTATGGCCGAACAATTCGCTTTCCAGCAGGTCTTCAGGCATTGCCGCGCAATCGACCTTGACCAGCAGCCGGTCTTTTCTTCTGCTCTCGGCATGCAGTGCCTCCGCTGCCAGTTCCTTGCCGGTTCCGGATTCACCGGTTATGAGCACAGCCGTATCCACCTTGCCGACATTTTCAATCAGCCGGTAGACATCCTGCATGACACCGCTCACCCCGATAAAACGATGAAACCGGGTCCTCTGGCCTATTTTTTCTTCCGGCACACCGAGGGTGATATCCCGGGCGACGATGACCGCCCCGTTAAACTCGTTCACCGTATCCTTTATCGGTGCGGCGTTGAGACTTATCATCCGGATCGAGCCATCAGGTTTATAGCACTCGACCTGGTGTTCCCTGACCACTTCGCCCTGTTCGATAACCTGACTGGCATCGAGAAAACAGGCCCGGCCCATTTCCCCGGGCAAATCCCCCAGCTTCAGAGCTTTTGAGGAATCTACATCGCCCAGCCAGATCTTCGCGGTATCGTTCAGTCGAGTGATTTCCATCTTTTTATTGATGGTAATGATAGCATCGCTTACCGAGCTGAAAATCACCTCCAGATACCGGCGAAACTTTTCGTTTTCCCGCTGCAATACACTCTTTTCTTTCTGCAGTTGCCAATGCTTCAGGGCCTGACGGACAAACCTCAGCAACGTCTCCTTGTTGACGGGTTTAGAAATGTAGTCGAAGGCCCCGTGCCGTACGGCCTCCGCCGCCGACTCCAGATTGGGAAATCCGGTTACCATAACCACCGGGCACTCGATTCCGGTCTGGCGGATGTGACGCAAAAGATCGGTCCCGGTTGCGCCTTCCAGAACTATGTCGCTGATTATCAGATCAAACCGCTCTTCATTAATGGCAAAGAGGGCTTCTTCAAAGGTAGCCGCCGTGGTAATCCGGCCATACCCTTCGCGCTTGAGGAACATTTCGAAGGTGATGCGGATACTCTCCTCGTCGTCGACAATAAGAATATGAATATCTTGCAAGGCGTTATCCATTACTTCTCCGAGGCGGGAATTTCGACGATCATTTCCGTGTATTTCTTCAGCATTGAGTCCACTCGCAAGATTCCGTCATGATTCTTGATAATGCCGTAGCTGATGCTGAGTCCGAGACCCGACCCCTGGCCGGCGGGCTTACTGGTAAAAAAGGGATCGAAGAGTTTTTCCAGAATTCCCTGGGGAATCCCGGTACCGAGATCGCGAACCACAAGCCGAAAGTAATTCCTGCTGTCAATGACCACCGGCATGCTGGAAAAACGGATCGATTTGTCGGGCGAAACGGTATCCCGCCATCTTTCTTTCAAGGCAAAACGACTGTTGCTGATAAGATTGAGAACTACCTGCATCAGTTGCAGATGGTTGCCGATTATCAGGCAGGACGGCTGATACAAATCGATGGTTACGCTGATGCCGTCATTTTTCAATTGATGCTCGACGAGAGAAATACTGTCCAGCACCACCTCGTTCAGATCGACCAGAGTCCGTTCATTCTCGTTCTCCCTGGCAAACGACAGGAGGTTGTAGGTGATCGATGCAATACGCTCTCCCTCCTTCACTATTCGCTGCAGCAGCATCGCCTGTTCACTGTCTTTTGCGCAATCGTCGAGGAGAAGCTGGGCAAAGTTGATTATGCCGTTGATCGGATTATTCACCTCATGGGCGACCCCAGCGGCCAGTTCGCCAATGGCCGCCAGCTGGGCGGTGCGGATGGAATCGACTTTCCTCACTTCATCCTGGGTGAGCTTTCGGGCGGTAAGGAGGATCAGCTCTTTATCCTTTGGCCCCTGCGCCACCGGAAGAATGCTCAGGCTGTATTCACCGTCAAGACCAGGCAACCGAGTATCTTCCACCTTATAGGAGTTGGTGAGCAGGAATTCTTCGAGCGGACATTTGATGTGAGGCCAACGACCGCCATGAATTATTTCACAAACCCCTTTGCCGACAACTTCGTCAACCGTCTTCCCCGCCGCCTTCAGCAGGGCCGAGTTTACCTGGATAATCTTGCCCTGCGGGGTCACCACAATCATCGGATCCCGGTGAGAATAAAAAAGCTCGACGCCGACCCCTTTGCAGAGGGTGCGCGGACTGATCGGGGAATCGGGTTGAACCGCAGGACCGGAATGTGACGGGCAGTTGCTGTGCATGATAGGCTCCGTATGGCAAATCCTTTGGATGTTCATGTTATTTCAACAGTATGCACTCTGTCTGCTTGGTTTTAGCCTCCCCTCCCTTGACGGGAGGGGATTGA
>CAYTVF010000081.1:4133-17155 GCA_964441345.1 uncultured Desulfopila sp.
TCCCCCCCCCCCCTACCCCCCTCCCGCAAGGGGAGGGGGACCATCTTCGTCAATAGAGCTGAATAAATACACCAACTCGGACAAACTCCAGTATATACCCTGTGGCACTTGCTGCAAGCAACATTTAACCATATAATAAAACGTGCAAAATGTTCCCCCCTCGCAGAAAGTTTCATCCAGGAGACGCGTGTGATATGATATCGCAAACAGTACCGGAGTCCGAGCACCTGGCAAGCGGTTTTGTCACTGTCGACCAGGACTGGATCGTTACCGCCTTCAACCAGAAGGCTGCGCTCATTCTCGGCCTGGAAGGCAAGGACATTGTCGGCAAGCATTGCCGGGAAATTTTCTACAACGATCCCCGTTTTGCCTCGATCTGCGCCCATATCGCTCCGCTGACCAAGCAAAAAGGCTGCCAGAACGTAGAGTTGACTCTCGGCAATCCGGTGAGCGGCGAGAGGAATGCCGTACGGATGCGCATCATCACCATTCCGGGCAAATCGGGCGTCATCGTCGGGGCGATCATCGGCTTTGCCGATCTCACCGAACCTCTTGCCGCCAGTCGGCTTGCCCTGAACAGCATTGCCGAAGGCGTCTTTACCATCGATAAAAATTTTTGCATCACCAGCTTCAACACGGCGGCGGAGACAATCACCGGCTGGCAGGAATATGAGGTCCTCGGCCGCTGCTGCCGGGAGATTTTCAAGGCCAGCATCTGCCGTTCCACCTGTGCCCTGCTCGAATGCATCCAGAACAAATTATTCATTTCCGGTCGCACGGCCTATATCGAAGGCAAAGAAGGCCGCTCCATCCCGATCAGACTGAGTGTCGCCCCCCTGCTCGACATGTATCAAAATGTCGTCGGCGGAGTTGAGACATTTGTCGATATCACCAGTACGCTGCAGTATGAACTGATCCTTGCAGCCGTTGCCGACGGTGTGTTTACCGTCGATCCGCAAGGCAGGGTAACATCCTGGAACAGAGCCGCGGAGCAAATCACCGGCTACCTGGAAAAGGAGGTTTTGGGGAAAGTCTGCAGCGAGGTGCTGTTTTCCAGCAACAGCGGGCAAAGCTGTCCACTCAGCACCTGCATGAAAGAGAAGTATTCCATCGTCGACCAGGAGTTGTTTATCATCGGCAAGGACGGCTATTCCATTCCCGTCAGTATCAGTGCGGCACCGCTGGTCGGCCATAACCAACAGATTCTCGGCGGAGTCCAGTCGTTTAGAAACAACACCAACAATCTGCAAAAAGCATTGATCCTTGACTCGGTGGCCGACGGAGTGTTTACCGTCGATCGCGACTGGCGCATCACCTCCTTCAACCTCTCAGCCGAGCTGATCACCGGCTGGCGGCGCGAGGCGGCGATCGGAACCTTCTGCAGCGACGTCTTCTGCTCCTCCATCTGCGGCAAAAACTGTGCCGTGGCCGAGAGCCTCTATACCGGACAGCCGGTGACCAACAGATCGATCACCATTAAAAACCGCAACGGCAGGAATGTGTCGATAAGCATCAGCGCCGCTCCGCTGGTGGACCACGACGGCAATGTGTTGGGCGGGGTCGAGACCTTCCGCGACCTCAGCGTGGAAATGAGCCTGCGCCTGCAGCTGACCCAGAAGTATACCTTCGAGAAGATCATCAGCAAGAGCCCTTCAATGCAGCGAATTTTCCAGATAATGCCGGATATCGCCAGAAGCGAAAGCAACGTCCTGATTCTGGGGGAGAGCGGCACCGGCAAAGAACTGGTGGCCAGTGCGCTGTTTCATGCCTCAACCCGGAGTGAGAAACCTTTTGTCGTGGTGAATTGTGGCGCGTTGCCGGACACCCTGCTCGAATCGGAACTCTTCGGCTATAAAGCCGGGGCCTTTACCGATGCGAAACGGGATAAAATCGGCCGTTTCGCAGCTGCCGAGGGCGGCACGATTTTCCTTGACGAGATTGGCGACATCCCTCAGTCCCTGCAGGTGAAGCTCCTCCGGGTCCTCCAGCACAAGGTGTATGAACCGCTCGGCTCGAACACCCCGGTCAAGGCCGATGTCCGGATTATCGCCGCCACCAACAAGGATCTCCTTGAACTGGTCAAACAGGGTGCCTTCAGGGATGATCTCTATTATCGCCTGAATGTGGTCAACATCCTGCTGCCGCCCCTCCGGGAGAGAATCGAGGATATTCCCCTTCTCGTCGAACATTTCGTCGAGAAATTCAGGGCGGAGAAACAAAAGGACATCGTCGGCGTGAGCGACGAGGTTATCACCATGTTCATGAAATATACTTTTCCCGGCAATATCCGGGAGCTCGAAAACATCATTGAATATGGCTTTATCCTCTGTCCCGGCGGCTACATCCTGCCCCAGCACCTGCCCGACACCTTCGGCAAGGAAGAGAGCGTAGGCGACAGGCAGATGCTCACGGCAGTCGAAGGCTTGTCCCTCGAAGAGATTGAAAAACTGGCAATTGAAGTCTCCCTCAAGCGCAATAAATGGAAGAAAATGATTACCTGCAGAGAGCTGGGTATCTCCAAAGACACCCTGCGCAGAAAGATCGAACATTACAAAATTATTCCGCCCCTTGGCGTGGATATATAAATATCAGGCAAACCCGAAATCCGTGGTTACGTGATTTTTTTTCATTTCTCTTCGAGCCCGTAGACCTGCCTTGGAGCAAGATACTCCGGAAACCGGCCGACAAGGGCGCGGCGGACAAGATAGCAGAAGTGGCATTCATCAACGTATGCCCCCTCGTGGTCCACATCGTATTGCCTCGCCAACTGGGCAGGGCCTCCTTTGACCAGCGGACCGCATATTGGGTGCGAGCCGGCCTCGTATTCGCGGACCAGCACTGAAAGCGGACGCTGCCACATGTTGCCCATGCTTAAACCCTGGCACAGGTGGACATGACCGTAAGGATCTACATGCACCCTTGATGGGGATTGCAGCTCCTCATGCGGACATTGGTTGAGCTCGTGGCAGGGTCTGCGGGGCAGCCCCGCCGTCAACTTCTCGGCAGCTCTTCCCTTAAACATCGCACCACCCCCGATTACCGGGTGCCCCTTGTCTTGACCTTGTCCGGGCATCGCCTCAACAAAAGGTTTTTGAATGCAAATGGGGGCTGTCGGGATGCCGAGCTTGCGCGCCGCCGCCAATCCGCGCCTGGCGGGGCTCTCTCCCTCCCCATAATGAAACGAATCGTCGCTGATGCTGAGGTCTGCTACGCCAAGATCCGCGAGAGGACGAAGCCAGACCTCGGCATCTTCTTCAGAAACTGCGCCATACGCGTTGGTCACTATCCCGACTTTAAATCCCATAGCTTTTGCAAGCCAGACCCCTTCAAGCATTGATGGATAAAACAGAAAGGGTTCTCCGCCTTCGAAGTATATCCATTCCACGCTGCCGATTTTAAGTGATTCATCGAGCACGGAGCGAATCTGCGGCAACGTCATGGTACCTTGCGCGCGAGGGCTTGAGTAAAGAAAACAATGGTCACACTCAAGGTTGCACTTGTAGGTCATGAGGATGTGGATACCTGTCAACATGTCTGTTTTCTCCTTTTCTCAAATAACACCGGCTTTCAGGAGCGCGCGTTGCACGCGTCGCATTAAAAACTTGTTGGGCGCCAAGTCAAAGTTCACGCACATAGAATTTGGTATCGACCGCCATAATGGGGAAGGTGGCAGGTAACGCAGACTTCGGGATCTCTATAAATCCGTTCTTCTCATAGAAGCGATGTGCGGCGAGAAAGCTCGCCGTCGTACCGAGATATATCTCTTTGACGCCTTTTTGCCCACACCATTCAAGCAGAGTCGACAGCAGCCGAGAGGCAACACCATGCACAGGCCCGCGAAAGGGAACTTTGACGAACATCTTGCGAAGCGCGGTCCGGCTATTGCCGATGTCGAGTAATGAGATGGTGCCCACCACTTCTCCGGCGGATTCAGCGACCCAGAAGTTGCCCAGGCCGCGCTGATAGAAACCGAGGATATCCAACAGATCCGGCTGATCGGCAAGCGTAACGGGGATGCCGAACTCATCCCGCTGAATCGGCATTTTGCGTTAAAAATCTTGATTAATTTTGCTGACCGTGGCATTCTGTAATTACAGTAATTACAATAACGCCATTAACATTATGATTTTCAGGTGCCGCCATGGATAAAACGTTACGCTCCAGAGATATTAAGATTGTGCACATAGGCAACTCCATGGGAGTCCGCTTACCCAAAGCCCTATTACAAAAATACGGTTTCACCCATTCGCTGGTCTTAGAAGAAACCGCTCAAGGGCTTCTCCTCCGAAAGAAGCAAGACGATAAACTTTCCTGGCTTGACACCTATAAAGCTATGGCGAATGAGGGTGAAGACTGGAACGAGTACGACCAAACACTACTGGACGGATTGGAGGATGACGATTTTGACGCCTAAACGATACGAAATCTACTTTGCCGACTTAAACCCAACCCTAGGTAGCGAAATCAGCAAAATTCGCCCTGTCGTTATAATTAGCGATGACGCTATGAACAAATATCTGGAAACAGTTGTCGTTTGCCCCATAACTTCGAAAATCCATCCAACGTGGCGAACACGCCTACAGTTTAATTGTGTCGATAAACAATCTGAAATTGCCGTCGACCAAATACGAACAATCAGCAAAACACGGTTAAAGAAAAAAATTGATCAGTTATCCAACAATGAAGCCTCCCAGTTACGGCGAATCATCACGGAAATGTATGGAGAATAGCCCATCCCTTGAGTTCCCGTCCAACTATAAAGAGATTGTGTTTCAAAATCTGCTTCATCGTTCCCTTCTTGCATCGCCCATAATTATTTCCGCCGAACATGAAAAGTGACACTATTTACTCATCACAACACCCTTGATGGCATTTACCACCGGTTTTTCATCTGTGATGGAGCCGCTGATTTCAGACAGCGCCAGCCGTAATCCGGAATGCGGGAGGTCGATCATCATCTTCTCACTCGGAAGCGACTTGCGGCTCTCGTGATCCGAATATTCCTTGATGAGTGATTCGACAAACGAGGCAAGATCTATCTCCACCGGAAGGTTGTCAGCCCCTGAGATGCTGAGTTTCTGTAGACCGTCCGCCGGCTTAATTCTCATGATGGTCCTGTCGCCGATTGTATGAGTTGTCTCTGTGGCGTTGTGACGGTACACCTCGAATTGCCACAGATAGCTGTACCCGGAAACCTCGGTGCCTTCCTCTCGCTTTGTTGAGAAATTGAAATGCGTTTCGAAATAATTGCTTTGAATGGCAAAGGGGATTCCAATTTTATCGGCAATGATTTCCGGTTTGTCATCAAGAGTGATTTTGCCTTTGGACCACTCGGCCAGAGGGCTTAAACCGCCAATTTTATGGAGATATACTATGGTCTTGTTGATATCGGCCAGTGCTTTCGGTTTATCAGTGCTCGAGGCCGGCAGCAGAGTTCCGTTGACAAGAATACCCGCCTCTTGCAGCATCCCCTGCAACCGTTCCGTCTGGCTCCGTGCCGATGTCGACAATGCACCCCACGGGCCGAACGAGACGAGGATCATGATCAGGCAGAGCGAGGCTGGCAGGATCCGCAGGTCCTTTTTGCGAGAAATAATGAAATAGAGGGACGGTGTGATATCTGCCGAATGTCCGCCGGAACCGCCGAGAGGAAGATTACGACGGCAACGAATCCTGCCAAAATTATCCACAGCCGCAGGTACGCTTCTCCGTGGATTTTTACCGCCAAGAGATAGTCGGCCCCTGCAAGTGCCGCCGATATACCGGAGAAAAGTACAAAAGCGGATATTACGGCAATGGCGAATGCATACACCAGAGATGCATTGAAATGCCAGAATTCCTCTTCGTCGGCAGGCTTGTAAAAAGGGAAGAGCAGAACGACCAGGAATGCTGCGATGGTCCAGAGCGAATGACGATACCAGATGGCGTAGCCTTGAACTTGACTCAGGAAGATGCAATACCCGCAGCCGATGGCGGTAATGGCTATCGTCAGCTTGTCAGGGTGAAAATCATCCCGCCCGTTTCTCTCAGACAGAAGTCTCGCCGAGACCAGGAGCGGCAGCGCAAGCAGTGCCGTACCTAACAGTGATGCCCAACCCGCGGAAAGGACGGGTTTATCGACAAGCACAATACCGGCAACCGTTCCAAGGGCGGAAGTCGCGATGGCAAAAGGAAATCTGCGGATGGTAGCGGAAAGCCTGAATGCCATCGACATACGGTCACACTCTCCATTCTTTTGCCAACTGCCACGGGATAATATAATAATGAGCATCTCCGCCAAGGCTATAGCCACTTGGTGCGACACTTGCCCCTTATCGCCCAGAATATCTTGCTCGTTGAACTGCAGAAAAGCGTCCAGCTTTTCCGCCCAGTCGCGCATTTTCATCAACCGCCCACGACTCGCCTGTAGCTCCGCATAGTCCAGATACATATCCACGATGTGATTGAGGTTCTTCGAAATACTGCTTGTCAAAGCGAGTTCCCCGTTTGAACCACTCGCTGTCTATAGCGAAGCCCTTGAGAATGTAATCCTTGAGCCGATCCGTCGCCCATGTGCGGAACTGGGTAGCCCGAGGGCTATTCACTCGTTATCCGACCGCAATGATGGCCTCCAGGCTGTAGAGCTTCGTCCGATATTTCTTGCCATCCGCGGCAGTTACCGAGGATTCCTCGGTAACTGAATTGACCTGCAACTCCCCCTCTTTAATAATGTTTTTCAGGTGCAGGAAATATTGCCGGCGAGCATTCATACAACTCGGCCTTCAGCTTCTGCATCAACCAGACATTGTCATGCTCAAATCGCACTTCTGCCCGAGCTTTGCCGTCTTCCCGGTCATTAATTCGTGAAGGAGGGTGCGGAATAGGTGTTGGAGTTCGCAGAGTTTTCGTTGGTGCCCAGCATGCTTTTGATCAACCGTATCTCCAGAGTCTCCTTCAAGTTCAAGGCCTTGTCCGTCTCCCGCCCTGGATGGAGTGTTTTCCAGCCCGCCATGAGGCTTTGCCGGGGACTGGAAAGTCCCCACTCCCTTACTGAACCAATCTTGCTTCCACTCTGGCTGTCCGATGACTGATGGACTGACTGGTAGAGTAACTTGGGCCTCATGGGCCTCGACCTGGGCTCCTGACACAGACGTTTTCCTCCGGATCGTCAACACAAAAAAACCTCCGTCAAGCCTGATTTCAGGTTCGGCAAGCCCAGCGGTCCTGCATCGCCGGATCATATCACGGATCCCGGTTCCCATGCGTTCGATGTACTTGGTCAGGTACATGGGCTCGGCAAGAAGCGGATTATGAGGAACGGAGGCATGCGGGCCGCGCAATTTTTCAAGAGTCAGGGTCGGAGGCAGAGTGCCGGGATTCCAGACTTCAAGCCGGTCCTTAAAGAGCATGACCTGGACGCTGCCATTGCTGGTGTAGTCGCGATGGACGACGGCATTGACGATGGCTTCGGCGACAACTTCCTGCGGAATTTCGTATTTCGTCGGTGCCTGGGTGCTTTCAGCTCGTGTTCCCACCCAGAGGTCTATCTTGGAGAGCACGAAATCCTTGGCCTGATCCACGAGATCGAAAACCGTGCCTTTGTATACCTGATAGGAAGGAATGGGTTTTGCCACTTCATAGCCGTGGAAATGGGCGCATTTCACCTCGGAGGTGATCAGAAAACGGGTGATCTTGTCTTCGTCAAGGTCGTCAAGCGTTGCGTTTCGGCAGAACGTGGCATCAAACGGACCGAAACGGATCAGTTCGCGCTCTTCGAGAATCCTGACGAGACTCGCATACACTGCGGCGATAAGCTCCTCGGCGGAATTGACTCGACGCCGGATCAGGCATTTGGCGGCATCACCTATCAGGACCCTCATTTTCGGATGCCGAACACTGTCATCGGCGCCCTTGACGTAGATCAGACGGCTCTTGCCCTTAACGCTTGCCCGATTGAACTCACGGTGGGTCGGTGAAAGCCCCTCACCATCTTCCCAACCATACTCATTGCCGAAAATACCGAGATAGATATCGCAACGATCCACCTCGTCAAGGTAGCACTGGTCGGCCCGCTGATCGGCCGCAGGCTGTTCTTCGAACAGAAAGCATTCGAAAAAGCGCCGCAGCAGCGGATCGCCCAAGAGGTATTCGGCCAGGGCTTTGCGCTCCGTTGCCAACTCCTTTTGCACGCTGCTGATGAAGATTCTCATGCGCTATATCCCAGTTGTTTGAGGATGGTCCGCAGGGCTTCATCGGTTTCTCTCGCCGCCAGCTCAATCTCGTTCAGTTCCTCGACGATCTCGGTAATGGGTCGGTCGTCATGGATTCCGGTTCCCATGCGTCCGATGCCCTCGTCCGGCATGAAATTGTTAATGAACGTATCCGCCTTCACCCTGCGGGTCCTGCTTGCGTGGGATCTGCCTCGTCGCACTCTGCTGGAATCGCCCTTTTCGAAGACCTGGTTCGCGATTCGAACTCGCGCTCTAATCCCGTTGAATTCGACGGGATTAGCGGCACCACGGATCATGGTGATCTGACGATTCGAGATTTTCATCTGACGATTCCTGACGATTCGGGCTGGGCGTAAATGTAACGGGTGGCACGGGCTTTGCCGGTTTTCTGAGCAAGCTTCAACTCGATGAGAGTGGCCATATCACGGGCAACCGTATCACGAGTAATGGAGAAATCGAGCTGCATTTGGGCACTGGTGAGTTCCTCCCCGGCGGCCAGACGTTTTAAAATTGTGACCTGCCGGTGGTTGAGTTCCTCCAGCACGGACTTGGGCAGGTCTTCCGCGGCGGAGGCGGGTGCCTTGATCCGGCTGAGGTCCTCGCCAGGACCCGGGAGGGTGAGGACGAAACGGTCTTCGTCGAGGGCGACGCGAGGGAGCTCCAGCCCATGATCCCACATGGCGCGCCGCATGCGTCGGATACCGGTGCCACGTTCTTCCATGAGCGTAAGAAAAACGAGTCCTTGGCTGATGAGCGGATTGCGGGATCGGGAGCGGGCTTCGCCTTTTTCGAGACGTTTCAGCGAGGGATGTCCGACAGGCAGGCCGGGATTGGTGAAGACGATGCGGTCGAAGAAGACTTCAACGATGACATGCTGGCTGGGATCTTCGTAGTCACGATGAGCGAGGGCGTTGACCAGGGCCTCGCGGAGGGCGGTCTCCGGATACTCGAGGAGTTCGATACGCTTGAGGCCGACAACGCGGGGTGTCTGCGGGTATTCTTCCGGATGATCGATACGACAGTGTCGATGGCATCGGGGATGTTGGTGCGGATCGTCTCCGCAAGCGTTGCCTCGTCCAAATTCGAGCGGCCGGGATACACATCCAATTGGATCCGGCACTGCGGAAAGAGTGTGGTCGGGTCCTTGCCGGCGAGAAGGAGGCCGGCCGCAGTCGGGCGAGCAGTATCCATGCTGGGGTTGAACCAGAGATAACCGCGATCGAGGAGCAGTTGCTCGCGCTCGGCTGACTTAAGCGGTTTCCGGGATTCGGGATCGAGACCCTGCGCCAGGGCGATGACGCGGGACGGGCTCAATTCGCCGAGACTCTGCTCATGGAGTCGCTGGCGATCAAAGGGCGAAGCGAAGGCGATATTTGCTCTGGCGAGCTTGTCTTCCTCTTTGGTGGGTGCGAATTCGTAGTGCTCTTTGATATGGGCAATCAATCGCTCCCGGATGATTTCGTGGAGTTCCGTGGTGTCCTTGAACCGGCTGTAGGTGTGACCGTCCGCTTTGATCAATTTGAAAAACTCGTCCTCGGCGTCATCCCGCTTGAATCCGCCATCGCCTTTGACACAGACGAGTGTCGGGAGGCGTCGCTCCTGGGCGAAATCGTATTCGTGGTGGGTGGCCGATTTGCCGCCCGAATCTGCGCCGTATTCTTTCCCAATGATCAAGACATAGAGCTGGCACCTCTCGAGCAACTTGAGATAGGGCTTCTTGTCGGGTCTGAGGCCTGCGGGATATTTCTCGAACAGCTTGGGAACCGCATAGCGGAGCAGGAATGGGTCGGATGTCAGCAGGATTCGCAGTTGCATGCGTTCCTCTTCCAACTCCTTTTGAACTGAGCTAATGAAGACGCGAAGCTTCAGGTTGGCTGCTGGATCTTCGCTCATTTATTGAACCCCCAGTTTTTCAAGAATCGTCCGCATAGCCTTATCGGTCTCTTTCGCCTCGGTCTCAATCGCATTCAGTTCCTCGACGATCTCGGTAATGGGCAGGTAGGTTTCGGCGTCGCTGGTGTGGATGTAACGGCTGGAGGATATGTTGTAGTCGTTTTTCGCAAGCTCCTGGTGATCGACGATGCGGCTGAGTTTTTCCTCTTCTTTCCAGCCGATGAGGGTGTCGGCGATGCGCCGGATGCCTCTCTCCGGGATGAAGTTTTTGGGGTCGCCCTTCTCGAAGACCCGGCTGGCGTTGACCAGAAAGACCTTGCCTTTGCGGTCTTTTGGCTTGACCCGGTTGAGGAAGAGGACGATGCCCGGGGCGGTGGTGTTGTAGAACAGGTTTTCGGGCAGGTAGAGGACGCTCTCGATGAGGTCGTGGTCGACGAACCACTGGCGGACACTCTTTTCCTTGTTGGTCCCGGCATTGCCCGAGCCGCGCGAGGCGGCCCCGGTGTCGAGGACGACGGCGGCACGGCCGATATCGTTCAGGCTGGCGTGCATGTGCTGGACCCAACCCCAGTCGGCGGAAGATTTGCCGGGAAAGCCGGCCCCGGCGGGGAAACGGTCGAGTTCGTCGTTGTCATAGTCGGCCTCGGTGAACCAGTCCTGATTCCACATGGGATTGGCGATGACACGGTCGAAGGTGCGGAGTCTGCCCTGTTTGTTGCGGAACTTGGGGTTATTGAAGGTGTCGTCGATATCACGCTGACCATGGGTGGTGGCGTTGAAGTCGACGCGGTCGATGATGCCCTGCAAGAGCGGGTTTTCCTGGGCGATGGCCCGCATGCGGGTGGTGACGCCTTCGCAGATCTTGTCCGCGAGTTTGCGGATAATCGACCAGACCGGTTCGTCCGGGTCTTCCGGCAGCAGGGGCAAAAAGAAGCGCATCAGCTTGTGATCAGCCTTGACCAGATGGAAGGCTTTCTTGCGCGATCCAACCTCCCCCGCGATACGGTTGACCTCATCATCGAAGGCATCGCACAGCCGCTTGGTAAAGATCAGCGGCAGGATGAAGTCCTTATATTTCGGAGCATCTTTGGCGCCACGGATGGAACATGCCGCATCCCAGATCCAGGATTCGAGTGATTTTCCATTACCGTTATTGTTTGCCATCTGTGTTCGTTCCTTTGTTTCTCTGCGCGTAACGTGCTGGTCAGCCGCACGGGGCAGCTGACGTTTGAAAAACAGTACGCACTCTTCCAGTTTTCGGCTAAAGTGGCTTTTATACAATATTTTTAATAATTATCTTCGGATGGTATAAATCATCACGAAGCAGCTTAACTTTACATGAATATTTGAATTGCTTTGTGTTCTGATAATTGTGAAATTCCTTTTTTAATTTTGCAACAACCTCAAGAGAAATCGTTGCAACATTTGATTCTAATTGAGATCGTTCATTTAAAAGCAACCAACTAAACACCCAGGAATCTCTTCCTTGTAAAAAAAGCATTGTTTCAATATCGTCCGGCAGTACAGGAAGTTGCCGTAATATTTTGTTCCTAACATTGTATTTGACAATGTTTATTTCATTTTTTGATAACCCACATGTTGAATCAAATTTCTGCATATAATGAATGACTCAGAACAATTTGTTACTGGTTGAGTAAATGTTGTAGCTCATGCATAACCTGGAGTTGAGCTCGAGCTTCAGCGAGTCCGCTTAAACGACCGGTCGTGCAAATTATCACAATCTTTTTTCCCAAAATTCCTGGTCAAATGACTGTCCGTATTTCTCTAAGTTCGGCCGGACGTCATAAGGTTCAAAACCGTACTTCTTATACAGATTTCGTGCATCTTTTAAACAGTTATATGTTTCTAAGCGTATTAAATTTATATCAAATTTCCGCGAATGGCAAATGACCTTATCCATTAATTGTTTTGCTATTCCGTACCCCCAATATTCTTTTTTCACTAGCAAAAAATTGATGAATGATGTCTGATTTTGCCTTAATGATATTGCTATGGAACCAACACGCTCTGTACCTGCTTGAGCAATCCATATTTTGTTAAATTTTGCATCGCTTTCGAGGAATCCTACAACTTTTTTTGCTATATCAACTTCAAAGCTTGAGTCGAAATTGAATTGCTCAGCATACAATTCACCATGGACTGATATTAACCATCCAATATCGCCAGAAACTGGGTTTCTGAGTGTAATTTTCATAGAAGTACACGGTCTAAAATGGGACTGAAATATTTTTGTCTTCAACCAGTTTTTCTTGATCGACTTTTTCGTTTTCAAAAATATTGTCTTCTTCAGTCATGTACTCCCACATTTCGTTTTGATGTAGCCATACTTGATCTGCATTTTTCATTATGAATTCATCAACACTCATTCCATCGACAGTTTGCGGCCGCTTGACACGTTTCTGTTTTCCATTCATGAAAACTGTCATATATTCTTTCTGCCGTTGTTTCTTTTTCGCTTTTTCAGCAGTCGTTAACTTCCTTTTCTTCTTGCTCATCACTTATCACCTTTTTTATTGCCGCCGCGTCTTTTAGCGGTCGGCTTGAATGATCAGTTGGTCAGGTATCACATGTTAATTCTACTGCTTTTTCTTGCCGGGCGTCCGAAAAGCCAAGGCGGCCCTCAAAAATGCAACAATGAGAGGGTGGGGGCTCTTGGGCTCTGAAGAAATCTGCGGCAGAAATAATGTAGCGACATTGAAGGGGTGATCGGATACCTCCACCACTCTGACTTCTCCATCGAGATCGACACCTGTGATTTTGAGTTGGCCTTTTTCGACTTTGTCGCGAAACTGTTGATTGAGACCGTAGCTACATGCAAACTGCTCGGTCGCTTCTTCTTGCCCATACGCTCGATGGACAAACGAGCCTGGTACAATCTTTATCGTCTGAGTTTTTCCA
>CAYTVF010000082.1:0-16997 GCA_964441345.1 uncultured Desulfopila sp.
GGTAACATCCCTTGAAAGAGGGTCATAAAGAGGGTAATAGCGAATGTTTGTTCGGCAGAGACATGGGGCAGAGACATGGGGCAGGACATGGGGTCAAGCAGGACATGGGGTCAAATCTTTAACCGTGACACATCGGACTGTCAAGATTAAAGATTTGACCCCACTAAACCGAGATGGCGAGCATCAGTCCGCAGAAGCCGGCGACCAGCATCAGGGCCGACCACTCGCTTGGCGTGACGGGCCGGCAGGGGATGGTTCGCTCCGCCCCGTAGCAGCGGGCTTCCATCGCCGACGCCAGGCGGTCGGCGGTGATACATGTCCGGCGCAGGAGGGGCATGCAGAGAGCGGTGATGCGGCGCAGCGGGTTTTTGCAGTTTTCGATCGACCGGGCCCGCAGGGCTTCCTGCTGTTCCGCCGACTGGGTCAGAATGACAGGGATGAACCGCACCAAGAGGCCGATCATCGTCGCCGCCTGGCGATGGGGGATGAAGGGAATCGGCTGCAGCAGCCATTCGACCGCCGCGCGGATCTCCGACGGCCGGGTGGTGAAGGTGACCAGCAGCCCGAAAAGGGCAATGACCAGCAGCCGCCCGGCCGCGAGCAGCCCGGCATGAACGCCCTGCCGGCTTGCCGGCAGCCAGGGCTGGTCGAAAATCAGATCGCCCGGCGTCGTCAAGGTCCGCGCGGCCAGGACACAGCCGAGCAGAACGAGGTACCACTTCATTCCGAGAAGACAGCGGAGCGGCGAACATCGAGCCAGGGCGAGCAACCACATGGCGGCAAGAAATGCCAGCCCAAGGGCTGGGAGTCCCGCGTGCAGGCCGGCCATGCTGATCAAAACCAACGCCGCCAGTTTGACCCTGGCATCGAGCGCGTGCAGGAATGTGCGTTCCGACCGGAAACCGAAAACTACCGCAGCCATGATTCCACCGCGCATCCCCAACCGTACAGCGGCAGGAATGCGGACCCCGTGGGATTCGGCCTCGAGCACGACGCTGTCCGGCGGACCGTCGGCGACGATCCGGCCCTCCCGCATGATGATCAGCCGCCCGGCATGGGCCAGCACCTTTTCCAGATCGTGGACGCAGACCACGATGGTCGTGCCGCCACCATGCAGGGCGACAATATGGGCCAGGATCTGGCGGACCCCGTCATAGTCGAGATTGGCAAAAGGTTCGTCAAGGACGATAACCTCCGGCTCCATGGCCAGGACCCCGGCAATCGCCAGGCGACGTTTTTCCCCGCCGGACAGCAGATGCGGGCTTCGGTGGTACATCTCGGAAAGACCCACCAGGTGCAGGGCGCGCTCGACGCTTGCCTTGATCCTGGCGGCGGGCCAGTTGAGGTTTTCCGGCCCGAAAGCGGCATCGTCGTACACCGTCTCGCCGACGATCTGACTGTCGGCGTCCTGAAACACCATGCCGACCGTGCGCCGGGCGTGCAGCGGGTCCTGCCGCACCGGCACCCCGCCGACGCTAACCGTCCCCTCACTCGGAGTGAGCAGGCCGTTGCAGTGCTTGAGCAATGTGGATTTTCCGGCGCCGTTCGCCCCGGCCAGGACCACAAAGGAACCGCGGGCAATGGTCAGATCGATCCGCTGCAGGCTGGTCCGCCCGTCGGGGTAGCAATGCTTCAGCCCGGCGATCTCGATAATGTCCATCGGCGTCGACCGCATTATTCCAGCGATCCGATCGGCTTCCGACCGCACTCGCCGTGCAGCAGCGGCCTGACGCTTTTGACGATCATATACGCGGCCGCGATCTTCAGCAGGTCGCCGATCACGAAGGGATACATGCCGACGGCCAGGGCCTTCCCGTAACTGAAGCCCAGCACCGTCTTCAGCCAGGGCACGCCGATGGCGTACACAATCAGACTGCCGACAACCATCGCCGCGATCTCCGCCGCGGGCCTTCGCCCGGACACCTCCGAGATTTTGCCGACCACCCAGGCGCAGGCGAGAAAGCCAAAGAGGTAGCCGCCCACGGCAATGAGTGCCGCCATCAGTGACGCTAAAACGAGCTTATGGAGATCCAGGTGGTTATTCATGGTACGCCTCAATCAGATTGATTTTTTTTATTTGATCGACAGAACCGGCATCTTCCCGTCATGTCGTTACGAGTGGAAACAATCGCCGTAAAAAACGGTGCGCCGCCCGCCGTCCGCCATTTCGAGAATCAGTCCGCCGTCTTCATCGATATCGACGGCCAGTCCCTCATAGCTGTCGCGCACGGTGGCGATCGTCACCTGCCGCCCGAGGGTGACGGTCCGGGCCTTCCAGGCCAGGATGACCTCCGGCCGGGAAAAATTGGCCATCCGCCGTTCGAAAAGATCGAGAAAACAGGAGAGCATCCGGACGCGATCGACCCGCCGGCCGGTGAGCTGCAGCGCGGAGACCGCAGGTTTATCGGCCACCTCCGGCCGGTTGTTGAGATTGAGGCCGATGCCGATATTGATAAAGGCGAGCTGGTCACCTTCGAATTCTATCTGCGACAGGATGCCGGCAATCTTGCGCTCATCGACCAGGACATCGTTCGGCCATTTGACCTGGGCGGCTATGCCGCAGCATTGCTCCAGGGCCGAAACCAGATCGAGCGCCACGGCGAAATTGACCAGAGGTCCCTCCTTGGGAGGCAGGGCTGGCCTGAGGACGATGGAAAAATAGAGCCCGCCCTCTTCCGACTGCCAGACCCGCTGCATCCGGCCCCGCCCCTCGGTCTGGCGGTCGGCGATGACCACGGTAAAGGGCGGACAGCCGGCGCGGGCCAGCTCCTTTGCAAGGTTCATGGTCGAATCCAGTTCGGGATGGTAATGAATCAGGGATGCCCGCGCCCCGAACAGCCAGGGGAAAGGGGTGTCCGGCGTCGCCACCAGGCGGTAGCCCTTGGCCGTCGACTCTATCTCGATCCCGCTCTTCTTCAGCTGGTCGACATGCTTCCAGACCGCCACCCGCGAGACCTGCAGCTGCCGGCCGATCTCTTCGCCCGAGAGCGGTTGCGGGGATTCCCGCAGCATGGTCATAATTTTATTTTTCATTTTTTCTTTCATTTTCCTTTCCAATCGGTTGACTGCGATCGGTTAACCATAAGCACCAAACTGGTTAACAGTTTCCCCCCATGATTGTCAAGAAAAGACCATTCCCGGCACGGGACATTTTTCTTGACAAGAATATGAGGGCAGAATATGCAAATCCTGAACCCAATTCCCCCTTGAAGGCAAAAGAACTCCATGAAAAGCAGAAAAAATCAAAACGCCGCCATCCGCAGGCCGGAAATTCTGGAAGGCTATTACAACGTCCTCATCGAGGAAGGCCTGGAAGGCGCATCTCTCAGCAAGATCGCCAAAAAACTGGATATCCATACCAGTCTTATTTTCCACTATTTCCAAAGCAAGGAGAATCTGACCTTTGAGCTGGTCGAACTGATGATCGAAAAATTCAAATCGACCCATCTTCTGGCATTCGATCATATCGAAGACGACGAAGAGCGATTCACCGCCCTGATCGACGAGATATTTTCCCTGCAATGGTCGCGAACGGTCGACCCCGGTGTCCATTTCGGTTTCTATTACCAGAGCTTCCGCGACGGGGGTACGCTTGCGCGATTGCGGAAGATGTTCGCCTGGCTGAGAGATTATCTTGAGGAGCAGCTCGATATCTTCAACGAAAAGGGCATCGTCACCGTCAGCGACAGTCGCAGAGCCGCCGACTACATCGTCACCCTGATGGAAGGCCTGGAATTCCATGCCCAGTTTCTCAGCGAGGCCCGCCCCTTCGCGGATTTTGCCGAAACGGCCAAAAGGTCCCTCCTCACCCTGTTGAAAACCGGTCATTTTTAGCGGAAAAACCAAAGAACATCGACGAAACAGTTTGTTGCGGCGTCGACAAAAGTCGATGCCGGGTATTTTTTCGCTTGTTATTTACTGATCAATCAATTAATTCATGATTACTGATGTCCGTGAATCTTGGGAAGCATTGAGTGCAATTATTAACTGATCGATCAATTTATTTAATCGACTTATCCGTCGGCGACAGACGCGTCCGGCAAAAAATCGAATAGAAGGAGAAATATCTATGACCCTGGAACCTGAAGCAGTAATGAACGTTCCCAGTAAACCCTCGGACCGCGATATCAGCCTTGCCTATAGCGAAGCGCAGAAGATGCTCGGTCTGATCGCCGCCCCCGAATCCGCTTTGTCCGACCAGGATCGACGGTGGGTAGCCGAAACCACCTATCAGAATTTCGCCAACCATATCAACAAGGGTTTTCTGGAATACCGCAAATCGGTGACCGAGACCAATGATTTTGCCCTGACCGACTGGTATGGGGAGGGATCGATCCTGCGCGACGTACTTGGCCGGGAATACATCGACATGCTTGGCGGCTTCGGCCTCTATTCGCCGGGTATTCGCCACCCGAAAATCGTCGCCGCCGCCAAGGCCCAGCTCGACCGGAATCCCCAGTACAGCCAGGAGATGCTCGACCCCCTGCGGGCCCATCTGGCGAAAGTCATCGCCAAACTGACGCCCGGCGATATCCAGTACGGTTTTTTTGCCAACAGCGGCACCGAGGCGGTTGAAGGAGCGATGAAGCTGGCCAAGCTCTACACCGGCAGAAAGGGTTTTATCTCCACCCTGAACGGTTTTCACGGCAAGACTCTCGGCTCCCTCTCCCTCATCGGCAAATCCGTATACCGTCAGCCGCTGCTGCCGCTGCTGGAAGGCATCCATCAGGTACCCTTCGGCGATGCCGATGCGGTGGAGCAGGTGCTGGCCAACGCCAGACAGGTCGGCGACGGAATCGCCGGCGTCGTCGTGGAGCCGATCCAGGGCGAGGCCGGAGCGGTAGTGCCGCCGGACGATTACTGGCCGCGGCTTCGTGAAATCTGCGACAAGTACGATGTTCTCCTCATCGCCGATGAAGTCCAGACCGGCTTTGGCCGAACCGGCAAGATCTTCGGCGTCGATCACTGGAACGTCACCCCGGATATCATGTGCTTCGGCAAGGCCCTCGGCGGCGGCGTCGTCGCCATGTCGGCCTTTTTCTCCACCGCCAAGATCTGGAAATGCATGGAGCCCAATCCCTTTATGCACACCACCACCACCGGCGGCAACCCCCTGGCCTGTGCCGCGGCGCTCGCCCAGATCACCGTCCTGCTCGAAGAGGATCTGGCCGGACAGGCCGCCGCCAAAGGCCTGTATATCACCGACAAAATGATGGCCCTCAAGGCGAAGTTCCCCCATATTTTGCAAGAATTCCGTGGCCGGGGCCTGCTGCTGGCCATGATCTTCCCGACCGATGAGATCGGTTACAAGGTCGCCTCGGGCCTCTTCAGCAGAAACGTGCTGACCGCCGGAACCCTGAATAACGCCCGGTCGATCCGGATCGAACCGGCCCTCACCGTTTCCTATGAAATACTTGACGAAATGCTGAGAAGGTTGGAAGACACCTTTGCCAACATCAAGATGTGAGCGATTGCCACATTCGAAAAAGGAGGAGACCATGCGATTTCTGCGAGTTAACATGACCGACCGGACAATACAGTCCGAAGAGGCTGCCAGGTCCTATGCAACCCTCGGCGGCCGCGCCCTGACGTCCATCATGATACAAAACGAGGTGCCGGCCGCAACCGATCCGCTGGGGCCGGAGAACAAACTCGTCTTTGCCCCCGGCTATTTCACCGGCACCCCTCTGGTCAACACCGGCCGTCTGTCCGTCGGCGCCAAGAGTCCGCTCACCGGCGGCATCAAGGAGAGCAACGTCGGCGGCACCGTCGCCTTCTCCCTTGCCCGTCTGGGGATCGCCGCGGTCATCATCGAAGGCCGGTGCACCGACGGCCCGTTTTTGCTGCATATAACGGCTGACGGCGCGGCCGAACTCGTCGAAGCACATCAGTACCAAGGCATGCGGACCTATGCCTTGGTCGAGCAGCTCCGGCAGACCTATGGGAACAAAAAAAGCATCACCTGCATCGGCCCTGCCGGGGACATGCAGCTCCTCTCCGCGTCGATCCAATCCACCGACCTGGACGGCCGGCCCTGCCGGGCTGCCGGACGCGGCGGGCTGGGAGCCGTCATGGGGTCCAAGGGCCTCAAGGCCCTGATCGTCGATCAGGGCGGCAGGACAGCTGTTTCGCTCGCCGACCCGGAAGCCTTCAAGGCCGCCGCAAGGTCCTATGCCAAGGCGGTCAGGGAGGATGAGTTCAGCGGCCGGATCCTGCCGCAACTCGGGACCGCGGCTCTGGTCGAAGCCATCAACGCGGCCGGGGCCTTCCCGACCCGCAACGCCCGCGACGGCCAGTTTGCCGGGGCGGAAAAAATCAGCGGCGAGGCCATGGCCGAGCTGATCAGGAGCCGCGGCGGGCAGACCACCCACAAGGGCTGTTCGCAGTGTATTATCGACTGCTCCAACGTCTTTGTCGATACCAAGGGCGAGTATGTCACCTCGTCGCTGGAGTACGAGACCATCTGGTCGATGGGCGGCATGATCGGCAACGACGATCTCGATGCCATCGCCAGGCTCGATTTTCTCTGCGACGACATCGGCCTCGACACCATGAACACCGGGGTGGCCATCGGCATCGCCATGGATGCCGGCTACCGCAACTTCGGCGACGGCGCCGCGGCCATCGCCCTGGTCGAAGAGGTCGCAAGCGGCACGGAAATAGGCCGGGCGATCGGTAACGGCCCCGTGGCCGTAGGCAGATATTTCAAGCACGACCGGGTCCCGACCGTCAAGGGCCAGAGCATTGCCGCCTACGATCCGCGGGCCATCCAGGGCATGGCGGTCACCTATGCCACGACGCCGATGGGGGCGGACCACACCGCCGGCTGGGTGGTCGCCCAGAACCTTACGGCCTTCGGCGGCACCGTCGATCCCCTGGGAGCCGAAGGGCAGGTGGAGCTTTCCCGTAATTCCCAGATCCATATGGCCGCGGTCGACAGCGTCGGGATCTGCGATTTTGCCCAGTCGGGGCTCGCCGGTGTCGAGGGCATGAACACCGTCCACGCCATGTATGCAGCCAAATCCGGCGGCCCCTTCGCCGGCGAGGACTGGACGGCCCTCGGCGTCAGGGTCCTGAAGGCCGAACGCGGCTTCAACCGGGCGGCCGGTTTCACGGCAAAGGATGACCGGCTGGCGCCGATGTTCTACAATGAGCCTCTGCCGCCCTACAATGCGGTGGTAAAGGTGAGCGACGAGGAAATGGACTCGACATTTGACTTCTAGGATTGCCCTGATGCATATCCGGGTCAAGCTCCTCGGCACTTTAGCCTCCTGCTATCGGGGGCACTACGCAACTGCGGGTCTCGACCTGGAGGTCCCGGCCGGTTTGACGGTGACCGGTCTGGTGGAAAGGCTGGGTATCGAAAAGGAACGGGTGGCGATCGTCACCATAAACGGATTCTTGGCAAACGCTGCCGATCGGGTTCCCGAAAACGCGATCGTCAAACTCATACAACCGATTTCAGGAGGATAGATATGGAACGTAAATTGGAAAGGGGAATCAGCGAGGCCCAGATCGGCTGGGTAACGATAGGCGGCATCATCGGTTCCTGTTACTTTCTCGGGGCGGGACTGATCCTTGAATCCCTGGGGGCCCTGGCGCCCGTCGCCTTTGCCTTCGCCGGCCTGATCGTCTTCGCGGTCATGCAGGCCATGGCCGAACTGCAGGTCAACCTGCCGCGGGAATCGTCGTTTGTCGGCTACAGTAAAGAATTTCTGGGAAGTCCCATCGCCTGCGGCATCGGGGTGACCTATGTACTGAACTGGATGTTCTACATCCCTTCCGAAGCGGTTGCCGGAGGGACCATCTCCAATCTCTTCGTCTCGACGGTCCCGGCCGAATTTTTTGCCGTATTCTTCCTCATCCTGATCGTCGGTCTCAATCTCGTGCACGTCAAAAGCTTTGCCATCGCCGAGACCATCATGGCCATGGCCAAGGTATCCGCCATTGTCCTGTTCTGTATTTTTGCCCTGTTTGCCGTCTTCGGCATCTTCACCAGTCCCGTCGGCCTGTCGATTCTTCTCCCGGAAATCGCCGAAAAAAAGGCCATGATGGGCGTCGGAGTCCTTGGCGCCATGGTCTTTGCCGGCCAGATGCTGATGCTCATGTTCAACCAGACCCCCATCCTGCTGGTCAACTATCAGGGCAGTGAAATCATCGGTCTGGCCTCCGCCGAGACCCGCAATCCCGAAGCGAGTATTCCAAAAAGTGCCAAGAATACCGCCTACCGGATCGTCGGCATGTTCGTCATCCCGATGCTCCTTCTCTGCCTGATCTTTCCGGCAAGTCAGGCCGGTGTCGCCTCGTCGGTCTTTGCCGACGCCCTGGCCGCCAACGGTTTCGGCTGGCTGGGCATCCTCTTTACCGTTGTCGTCCTCATCTCCGCCTTCAGCTGCGCCAACAGCGGCTTCTACGCCGGGGTGAGGACTATCCGCGGTCTCGCCTATGAAGGGCTGCTGCCCAGATTCCTGATCTCGCTCAATACCAAGAATGCCCCGCAGAATGCCGCTCTCCTGATGGCCGCCGGTTGCTGTCTGGCCCTGGCCGGCTCGATTCTCTTCGGCGAATCCAATATCTTTGCCTCCCTGCTGTCGATGTCCGGCATCACCGGTGCCCTGTGCTGGATCAGTTTTGGCGCCTGCCTCTACATCTACCGCAAGAAACTGGCGAAAAACGGCTACGGCAAGGCCGATGTCAAGGCCCCTGCCAACCTCGCCTTCGTCATGCTGCTGGCGGTCCTGGTGCAGTCGGCCGGCATCGTCAGCCTGGCCTTTTCCGGCGACTATCAGCTGCCGTTTTTCATCAGTTCGGGTTTGATGATCGCCGCCATGGCTATCTACAAGGTCTGCGAAATGACCGGCCGCACCCGTTTTGTCGAGGCCGTGCATAAGGGCGAGAAAAGCTTTGATGAATTGTTCCCCAAGCGTTCAGTCCAGGGAACCATTGTCATTGAAAAAGGTTTTGAAGCCGGCGTGATGGAAAAAGTCCCGACGTCGGGAGACTGAGAACAGAGCATCCACAGGCATCCTCTCCCTGGGGATGCCTTCTTTGCGGCAGAGCCGTGGTCCTTCCGGGTTGCCATTCGACAGAGTTTTCCCCAGCCACGATCCGATCCCCATTCCGGCGTAATTATTGCAACGCCTCCCCGTGTCCCCGGCGCTGGGGAAAATCCGCCTTTCCTTCACCGGAAAAGTAAGGTTTACTGAGAGCACATTCCAGGCCACGGCCATTCCAGACAGGTTTTCCATGAAATACCCGATTAAAAAAACCATCGCCATAATCACTTTCTGCGCCGTCGTGATCCTGGCCGCGACCATTATCAATTACCGGATCACCCAGCATGTGGTGGAGAAAACCGTCATCGCCCAGCAGGAGGATATCGCGACCAAGGCGGTCAACACCGTCGAGATCTGGCTGAATCAGCAGATGAAGATCCTCGAGGCCGCCGCCGGCTCGGTCCCCACCGACTCCCTCGGCCAGGACCCGGCGACCATCCAGCTCCTCCATATGGCGATGAAGGCCGGCCATTTCACCGACGTCTACATCGGCACCCCGGCAGGCGACCTGATCGACGGCGCCAGGTGGACGCCGCCGGCGGACTACGACCCCCGCAACCGGCCCTGGTATAAGCGGGCGGTCGAGACCGGAACCTTGAGTTTTACCACCCCCTATGTCGATCTGGTGACCAACAAACTGGTCATCGCCCTGGTTAAACCGCTTGTATCGGGTGACCGGTTTGTCGGAGTGATGGGGGCCGATACGGTCCTCGATACCCTGGTCGAGAATGTCCTCAACTACAAACAGAGCGAATCCGGTTTTGCCTTTATCGTCGAGAAGAGCGGGACCATCATCGTGCATCCGAACGAGGATTATGTCATGCGGGCCAGGCTCCAGGTGATCGAACCGGCCCTGGAACGCAAGGTCGCAAGCTTCGAAGCCGCCGGGGCCGGGACGATCTCCTACCACGGCGCCAACGACCGCGACAATCTTCTCTCTTTCAAGCAAATAACCGGCTCGGACTGGTTTTTATGCGTTACCGTCCCCCGCGACGAGGCCTATTCGATGACCCGCAAGACAACCATGGTCTTTGCCATGGAGATCGTCCTGCGGCTGCTCGGCATCCTGTTGCTTACCGTCCTGCTCAGTCTCGGCGCCGGCAGCGCCGCCCTCTTTCTCTACAGCAAGCGTTACAGCACGGCGGTCCAGCAGCATCGGGAGGAACTCTCCGGCATCAGCCGCGACCTGGAATGGAACATCACCAAAAGGATGGAGGTCGAGACCTATTACAAGACGCTCTTCAACGTCGCCAACGATGCGATTTTGCTCAGCAACGATCTGGCCTATGTCGAGTGCAACCAGAAGGCGGTGGAGATGTTCGGTCTGCCGCGGGAGGAGCTGCTCACCAAAACCATTCTCGACTGTTCGCCGGAACTGCAGCCGGACGGGATGCGCAGCAGCGAACGCCTCGCCACCATCCTCCAGGACTCCCGCAACGGCAAGCAGAACGTCTTTCGCTGGTCGTTTATCAGGGAGGACGGTGTCGAGTTTCCGGCCTCGGTCGGCCTGACCAGCTTCCGGCTGAACGACCGCGATCTGGTGCTGTCGTCGATCCGCGACATCTCCAAGCGCGTCGACGCCGAAATGCAGCTGATGCAGGCCCAGAAGATGGCGGCGGTGGGCGAAATGCTCGGGGCCATCGCCCATCAATGGCGCCAGCCGCTCAATACCCTGTCGACCTATATTTCCAGCCTGCAGGCGGCCTATTACAACGGCGTGCTGTCCAAGGAGGTGATCGAACGGGTGGTGACCGGCGCGGGCGACCAGATCGCCTTCATGTCGAAGACCATCGACGACTTCCGCAACTTCTTCAAGCCGTCGAAGACCAAGGGCCCGGTCGATATCCTCAAGGCGGTGATCAGCGCGGTCAAACTGATGGAGGCACAGATGCGGCACAATCGCATCAACCTGACGGTCAAAAACGAGGTCGGTTCGAATTCGCTGATCGTCCTGGGCTATCAGGGTGAGTTCATTCATGTTTTGGTCAATATCCTGGCCAACGCCAAGGATGCCATCCTGGAAAACAGCGGCAAGGCAGGAGGGGCGGCGGCCAGATCGATCGATATCATCGTCTCCGGCAATGACGATTCGGCGATCATCGAGATCCTCGACAACGGCGGCGGCATTTCCGAACATCTTCTGCCCAAAATCTTCAATCCTTATTATACTACTAAAGGAACCTCCTCGGGCACCGGGATGGGGCTCTATATGTCGAAGATGATCGTCGAGAAGGAAATGGACGGCGAATTGCGGGCAGAAAATACCGCGAACGGTGCCAGGTTTACGATTACCTTAAAAAAGATGAAGTAGAGTTCAGCTGAAGAAATGATTACCGCCGAAATGAAAAACTGCCATATCCTGCTGGTCGACGACGAGCAGTCGGAACTCGATGCCTACAGCCTGCTGCTGACCTCGATGGGGATCAGGAATGTGGTGACGGAGAACGACAGCCGCAAGGTCTCGGCGCGACTGGCGACCATGCAGTCGCCGATCGTCTTCCTCGATCTGAATATGCCTTACATGACCGGCCAGGACGTGCTGCGCGAGCTGAAGGTGGGGCATCCGCAGGTGCCGGTGATCATCGTCACCGCCAATTCCGAGATCGAGACGGCGGTCGAATGTCTGCGACTCGGTGCCCATGATTACCTGGTCAAACCGATCGATCTGAAGATGTTCAGTTCGGCCCTGCGCAACGCCCTGGAGATCAGCATCCTCCGCAACGAGGTGATGTCGCTGAAGGGGATTTCCTTTACCGCGGGGGGCCCGAGACATAAGGACTTCGACCGGATCGTCACCCGCAACCCGGCCATGCTGTCGATCTTCCAGTATATCGAATCCATTGCCGGCAGCGGCATGCCGACCCTTATCCTCGGCGAAACCGGCTCGGGCAAGGAACTGATCGCCAAAGCCATCCACGACATCAGCGGGCTCGGCGGCGAGTATGTCGTAGTCGATGTCTCGGGGCTCGACGACACCCTCTTTGCCGATACCCTCTTCGGCCACGCCAAGGGGGCGTACACCGGCGCTGACTCCGTCCGCTCCGGCCTCATCGAAAAAGCCGCCGGCGGCACCATCTTTCTCGACGAAATCGGCGACCTGAGCGAGGTCTCCCAGGTCAAACTGCTCCGGCTCCTGCAGGAGAATATCTACTATCCGCTCGGCTCGGATCACTCCAAGCAATGCCATGCCCGGATCGTTACCGCCGCCAACAAGGATCTGACCATGCTGGCCGGACAGGAAGGCGAGTTTCGCATGGATCTCTATTACCGCCTCAGCACCCACCTCATCCGCCTCCCGCCGCTACGCGAACGGCGGGAGGATATCCCCGCTCTCGTCAATTTTCTTGCGGCCAAGGCTGCCACGGCCATGCACAAGGAGACGCCCGCCGTCAGCGACCAGGCGATGGCCCTGCTGAGAAACCACCCCTTCTGGGGCAATATCCGCGAGTTGAAGGCCTACATCGTCGATGCCGTGGCCCGCTGCGAATTCGGTGTGATCACCGAAAACCTGATCGCCGAACGGCTGACCGGCAGGGTTGCCGGCAAAACCGGGACGGCCGGCGATCCGACATCCCTCACCGGCCTGTTCGGCGGCCACTTCCCGACCCTCGAAGAACTGATGGAATATGCCGTCGGCGAAGCCCTGGCGGCCGCGGAAAACAACCAGAGCCAGGCCTCGCGGCTGCTCGGCATCTCCCGCCAGGCACTTCATAAGCGGCTAAAAAAGAAAAGCAGTTGAAAGAGGCGATCGGCTGCCAACCTTCAGCCTTCAGCCTATATTTCCGCCATTTTTTCGTGTCAACCCAGGTTAACTCTGTCAACCCAGGTTGACAAATCGGTTGACAGGGTCTTCCCCCAGCCCATCCCCTTCCACTCCGCCGCCATACATCTTTTCCGCCTTGAGCTGACTGCTGACAGCTGATCGCTGCCAGCTCCCCTCAACAGCTGCTGCTCATGGCACGTTATTTGTTAAGAGATAATCGGAAACACCGTCATTGCCGCATGGGCGATGGAATCTTTTCAACATTCAACCGAGAGGACAAAATGAACATGCTCAACAGATTTACCCTCCCCGTCGTTGCTTTTTCGCTTGCGCTTGGGTCGCTGACCCTGGCCCACGCCGATAATGTAAAGATCGGCAACATCGAACCCATGTCCGGTCCGTCCGCGACGCTCGGCCAGCAGGGCAAGGCTGCCCGTGAGATGGCGGTGGAAGAGATCAACGCCGCGGGCGGCATCAAATCGCTCGGCGGCATGAAGCTGGAACTGATCTATGCCGACTCGGAATCCAAGCCGGAAAAAGGCGTGGCCGAAGCGGAACGTCTGATCAATACCGAAAAAGTCAATGTCCTCACCGGTTGCTGGAACAGCGCCGTCACCTATCCGACCACCGCGGTCGCCGAGCGTTACGGCATCCCCTTTGTCGTACCGGTCTCCGTCTCCGACAAGATCACCGACCAGGGATTTAAGAACGTCTTCCGCATTGCCGCCAAGGACTCCTGGTGGACCCGCGATCAATTCACCTTTCTGAAAGACATCCAGGCTGAATTTGGCACCAAGATTGAAAAACTCGCTTTTGTCTATGAAAACGGCGACTGGGGCAAGGGCTTTGCCACCCAGTGGAAAAAACTGGCCGAGGATGCCGGCTACAAAGTGGTTCTTGACGAACCCTACCCTTCAACCACAACCGATCTCAGCCCGGTCGTGCAGAAGATCAGACGCGCCAACCCCGATGTGCTGATGCTCGTTTCCAATGCCGCCGATGCCATCCTCCTCACCAATACCATCGCCGAATATAAGGTGAAGGTGAAAGCGATCGTCGCCAGCGGCGGCGGCCATGCCGATCCCTCCTTCATGAAAGCCGTCGGCAAAAACGCCCAGTACCTCTTCGATATCGTCGAATGGGAGACCGATCTCAACAAAGCCGGCGCCAAAGAGGCCAACGACAAATTCAAAGCCAAAAACGGCTATAACCTGACTGGCGAAGCAGTCGATGCCTATCTGGCCATGTATGTGATAAAAGATGCCCTGGAACGCGCCGCCTCCCTTGAGCCTGCCAAGATCCGCGAGGCTCTGGCCGCCACCAACCTGACCGACGGCCCCGGCATGATCGTCGGTTACGACGCGGTCAAGTTCGATGCCACCGGCCAGAATGAGAAGGCCTCGCCGGTCATAGTCCAGGTGAACGATCTCGGCAAAGGGTTGGAGCGCATCTCCATCTGGCCGAAAGCTGCCCGTCGCGCCGGTTACACCCCGGTCTTCCCAATGCCTGAGAAATAAGGCCGGAGACAGCAGCAACCGATAGTTCCGCAGGCGGGTGAAAGCTCGCGAGTAAAAAAAAGACCCGCCTGCCCCCTTTCTTTTCGGCTCCACAGGGAGGTCACAATGTTTTATATCATGGAGGACATGATCAACGGTGTGCTCATGGGATCGATTTACGGCTTGACGGCCATGGGTCTCACCATCATTTTCGGGGTCCTCAAGGTCATCAACTTCGCCCACGGCTCGATGCTCATGGTCGGGATGTACGCGGCCTACTGGGCCATAAGCCTGACCAATATCCATCCCTATCTGGCACTTGTCCTGGTCATCCCGGCGATGTTTATTTTCGGTTACTATCTGCAGGCGATTGTCATCAAACCGATCTTTATCGCCGAAAAGAATGTCCGCGAACCGATCACGGTCATCATCGTCACCACCGGCATCTGGTATATTCTCGACAACCTGGCCCTGTTGGTTTTCGGCCCGCAGTACCGGTCGCTGGCCAGTAACCCGATCCAGGGACAGATGCTCGAACTGGGCGGCATGTTCATTTCGGTGCCCAAGCTCTACGGGTTCATCACCGCCATCGTCACCGCCGGCGCCATCCACTGGTTCCTGCAGAAGACCCTGATGGGCCGGGCCATCCGGGCCACCAGCATGGACCGCGAGGCGGCCAGTCTGATGGGCATCAACCAGTATCGCATTTATAATGTGGCCTTCGGGATCGGCGCGGCAACCGCAGGTATCGCCGCGGTGACCCTCATTCCCTTTAACAATGTTTTTCCGACGGTCGGCGTGCTGTTTGATATCAAAGGGTTCATCATCGTCGTCCTCGGCGGACTCGGCTCGATCAGCGGGGCTCTGATCGGCGGCATCATTATCGGCCTGATCGAATCGGTGGGACCGCAATTCATGACCGCCACCTGGACCGAAGCAATTGTTTACGGCCTGTTCCTGATTGTCCTGTTCGTCAAACCGTCGGGACTTTTCGGCCAGAAACACGATTGGTGACAAGCAAGGTGGCTGGGCTGTCAACCGCCGCTTTCCGTCAGACTCTTTAACAAGTAAGGACTCATGCAATGAACCATCAGCATATCAACAAAATCGCGTTTGTCGGCCTCCTGGTGATAGCCTTCGGGCTGCCGCTGGTGGTCCGCAGCGCCACCTATCTGCACATCCTGGTCCTGCTGTTCTTTTATGCCTATCTGACCACCAGCTGGAATATCGTCGGCGGTTTTGCCGGCGTCCTGCCCCTTGGCCACGCCGCCTTTGTCGGCATCGGCGCCTACACCTCGACCATCCTGTCGCTGCAGTACGGCATCAGCCCGTGGATCGGCATGCTGGTCGGCGGGGTGCTGGCGACCATCGCCGGGGTGATCATCGGTCTGCCCACCCTGAAGATGCGCGGTGCCTATTTTGCCCTGGCGACCATCGCCTTTGCCGAGGGGTTCCGGGTCATGGTCGAAAATATCGACTACATCGGCCCGCTGAAGCTGAACGGCCCGCGGGGATTGCAGATTCCGCCGCTGGACATCGGCCTCTCCCATTTCATGTTCGCCACCAAGGAGCCTTACTATTACATCATCCTGATCATGCTCCTGGCTGTCATGCTGCTGACCTATCTGATCTCCCGCAACAAACTCGGCTACTACCTGATGGCCGGCGGCGAGGAGCCGGAGGCGGCGATGGCGCTCGGGGTCAACGTGGCAAGGGCCAGACTTATCGCCATGGCGGTGAGCTCGTTTCTGACCGCGCTGGCCGGGACCTTCTATGCCCAGTTTTCTCTCTATATCCATCCGAAGTCCATCATCTCCCTGGACATGTCGTTTGAGATCGCCTTCATCGCCCTGATCGGCGGCAGAGGCAGCATCGTCGGCCCCATCCTCGGCGCCCTGCTGCTCCGCCCGGTCGGCGATTTCTGCCGAATCTATTTCGGCGACACGCTGCCCGGCATGCATCTCATTATTTTCGGCCTGGTCCTCATTTTCGTGATGCTCTATCAGCCGCGCGGAATCCAGGAGCCGATCAGCCGGGCCTACCAGACGCTGCTTAACCGCCTGATCCCAACCACTTCCGGGAGATAAGTTCATGAATATGCTGCATGTAGAAAAAATGACAAAGCAATTCGGCGGACTGCGGGCGATAGACTCCCTCGATCTGACCATTGAAAAGGGCGAGATCCTCGGCCTTATCGGCCCGAACGGCGCCGGCAAATCGACCGCCTTCAACTGCATCGCCGGGGCCTTCGCGCCCACCTCGGGCGAGATCACCTTCGAAGGCAAGCGGATCAACGGCCACAAGCCGTGGAACCTCTGCAAGGCGGGGCTGGCCCGAACCTTTCAGATCGTCAAGCCGTTTGCCTCGAAAAACGTGCTCTATAACGTCACGGTGGCCAGTTTCGTCACGACCAACAGCCGCAAGATCGCCGAAGAAAAGGCCCTGGCGGTCCTTGAATCGCTGAATTTCGCCGACAAGAAGGACATCCTCGCCGGCAACCTCACCATCGCCGACCGCAAGCGCCTGGAAATCGCCAAGGCGCTCGCGACCGAGCCGAAACTGCTGCTGCTCGACGAAGTCATGGCCGGCCTGCGCCCGAACGAGGTCGACGAGATGGTCGACATTCTCAAGGCGCTTCGCGACCGCGGCATCACCATCTTCGTCATCGAGCATATCATGCGG
>CAYTVF010000083.1:0-16843 GCA_964441345.1 uncultured Desulfopila sp.
TCCAGCTGCAGGTAGAGCGAAGCGTTCTGGATGGCCAGCCCGCACTGCCTGGCGATTGCCCCCATGAGGCTGATATCCTCATCGAGCAGCACCCGCTTCATGTCGCTGTACAAGCCCATGATTCCGATCACCTTGCCCTTGATGGATATCGGCAGATGGAGCATGGAAACAATCCCTTCGGCCTTACGCTCTTCCCGGTAATCGATGTCATAGGTCGCTACATCGTCGATTACTTCGGCCTTGTTCTTCAACACCGTCTTTATTCGTTCCGCGGAGACCGGCCCTTTATTCAGATATTTCTCACTGAGTCCGTAACTGGCAACAAGCCGCAGCTCTTTCGACCGGTCGTCGACCAAACGGATGGTCACCCCGCGCAGTTCAAAGGCCAGAGCGACCTCCGAGGTCATCAGATGCAGGATAACCTTAATATCGAGGGAGGAGCCCAGGTCTTCCGCCACCGAGGTGAGAAGCTCAAGATCCCTCTTTCTCCGGTATTCGTTATGCGCCCGCAGGATGGCAATGCCTCCCTGATCGGCCAGCCCCCTCAGAAAATCGATATCTTCTTCGGTAAAATCACGGGGTTCGGCCGTATAAAGAGCAAGAATGCCGATCGGGTCCTTATCGGCAACTACCGGGACCACCAGCAGCGAAGCAATTCCCTCTTTTTTCTTTGCTTCATGATTTTCCAGCCGGGGATCGGTGGTGGCGTCGCGGGAGGCAAGATAACCGCCCTGCATGAGAATGTCACGGGTGACGTCACGCCCTTTGGCCGGCCCCGCATGGATGTAGCTCTCGGAAAGGCCGATCTGGGCGACCGGATAAAAAAGCCCGTCGCTGTCCTGTCTGCTGCGAATGAGAAAAAGGGAACAGGCCTTCGCCTTCATCCCTTCGACACCACCTCTGACGATAAGATCAAGAATCTCTACCCGATCGGAAGACCTTTGGATGGACTTGATAATCTTACAGAAAACTTTGAAGTATTCTTCGTTTTTGTTCATGATTTCCTCACTCGGTAGAGCTTCGGTGTTATTCATCCCTGGCCAGCAGCCAGTCGGCGATTTTCGGGGCAAATTCTCTCTGGCATTTGGAGCTCACATAGATGCCTATGTGGCCTGTATCGAAACATATGTCTTCCTTATCCGAAGAACCGACTCTGGCGGTCAGCAGGTTGCAGGCCTCAGGGGGAACGAGATGATCGAACTTGCCATAGAAATTCAGCAGCGGCATGGTTATTTTCTGCAGATCCACCCGTTCACCGTCGATCACGAGCTTCGAATCGATCAGCAGGTTTTTCTTATAGAGATCCTCGATAAACTGACGGAACGTAGCCGCTGGAACGTCGGGACTGTCAAAGATCCACTTTTCCATCCGGATAAAATTCTCGACGAAGCTCTTGTCGTCGATGTTCTGCATGAAACCAACATATTTGTCGATCATCAGCCTGGCCGGATTGAGCAGCAAAAATCCCAGGTTCATGATATCGCCGGGCATATTGGCGTAGACATCGCCCAGAATCTGGGCGTCGGTCTGCTTCATCCAGACGTTCAGGAGACCCTTGTCGGTGTCGAAATTGCTCGGAGTGACGGTGGTGACCAGATTTTTCACCCGGTGCGGATGCAGAGCGGTGTAGATGATCGAAAAGACCCCGCCCATGCAGATCCCCATAATGTTGATCTGGGCAATCCCGTTTTTTTTGCAGATGAAATCGACGATGTTGTCGATAAAGCCGTTGACGTGGTCGCCGATGGTGAGGAACTGATCCTTGCGGGTCGGATAGCCCCAATCGACCATATAGATCTCGACACCGAGCCCCAGCAGACTCTCGACGACACTCCGCCGCGGCTGCAGGTCGAGCATGGTTTCCCGGTTGATCAGCGCATAGATGATCAGAAGGGGCGTCTTCACCTTGACCTTCTCCGGCTTATAATGCTTCAGTTTGACCCGGTCCTCCTCATAGACGACGTCGTAGGGAGTCGAGGAGATAGCCGTGTCGAGTTCGCTCGTCAGTACCGCGGATGCCTTCCGCAGTTTTTTGTGTGTCGATTGCCGGTTTTCTTCAATATTTTTGAGAATAAGATCAACGGGAATCTTAGCCTGATTCATTCATTTTCTCCTTCCCACTAGTTTACCGGAGAAGCCCCACCGCCCGCTACGCATTCAGCTCACTCTGCAATTTTTCTACCTGCTTGGTCAGCTCTCTGATCTTTTTCTTCATGTGATATATATCCTTATACACCTCGTCCATCTCCCGGCCGGTCGGAATCTGCATCTCCTTCAAAAAAACGTCTGCCACATCGTTTTTCACACCTTTGTAGGCGGCCAGGGAAGTGATGGTATTGTTCAGGACATCGGTATATTCTCCGGATTTCAACAACTCCATGAAATGCCCTTCAAGAGCCTTGATCCAGTCGTTGTAGACCTGTTTGGTATCCTCGACAACCTCGCCACCCTCCAGCATTCCCTTGATTTTTGCCTGCATCGCCCGATTGGTTTTTTCAAACGGCGTGGAAAACTGGTAGATCAGTTCAATGAGGTGGGAGGAAAAGATATTCGACTTATCGGCAAGCTCGCTCAACCTTTCATGAAACTCCCTGGGCAGGCCGATCTTCGGAATCTTGAGATATTTTTGCAGTTCAGTCCGGTACAGCTCGCGAAACGACTCGAAGGCCGTATGATCAAGGTCGTCGAAGTTATACGCCTTGGTATGCTCGCCAACCTTGGCAAGGCTCTTCACCACCTGACTCTGGAATTCGGTAAAGTTCTCCAGCGAATCCCCGGCGGCCTGAGTCATCGCTTCGGTGTAGGCCGCGATGGACCGGTACAGCGTATCCTGATTTTCCGGCGCCGACATGAGTTTCAGGAAAGAGATGGAGTTATTGACCGACGCCTCCCAGGTTTTGTAGGTTTTATATTTATTGTCGTCGGCTTGATCGCCATTGGCCGCGAAGTCGAAATTCAGCCCGGAGCTTCCCAGCCCCTCCTCGCCATTGGCGCTTGCGCCTATGCCCCGCCAAAAATTCTGGCCCATCGCCATCCACGTTTCGACAAGCTTGCCGATTTCATTGCCCTGATGGGTGGTATCCGTCATGTGCAGCTCCTTCACCGATTATCCGGCAGATTCGAACCAACAAGTATGCGTTACGGATTTCCTGGAACAACTATTTCTTCATGCCGTACCGCTTCAAAGTCTCACTGAAAATATTCAACGACTCCATATCCTTGAGTGTTTTCTCGGCGAGGTTGGAGAAATCCATGCCCATATCGAGATAGGCATTGACCTGGTCATCCATCGTCTTGCGGTACACCAGATAACTCTCCATGGTCTTCTCAAGGTATTTTTCGAAAAATTCGTGGAGAAGGTTTTCCCCGAACTGAATAACCAGATGCAGCAGCGATACCGGCAGAAGCCCCTGGTTGTTCTTTGCCTTGTCCATGATAATCTGAGTGAGGACCAGGGCCGTGACGTCTTCACCGGTATTGACATCCCTGACCTCCACCCGGTACCCCGACTTGATCAGTTCCGCCACATCCTTGACGGTGATATACCCACTGGTCTCGGTATTGTACAGCCGGCGATTCGGATATTTTTTGATGAGAATTTTATTGTCCACTCCGGCCATCCCGATAATTATTGATTGTCAACCCCTCTCGGCAACACACTTCCCACGATGAACCACAGGGAAAAACCGGCCCAAAGCCGCACCGGACAACGATACCTCGGATTTCCGCCAATCGCTTTGGGATCTACCGGCATAAATCATGCCTGCCAGCTTATGTTACAGCGCAACATGCCCGCTGTCAATATACATCCCCCAAGTTACGGATATTGTCTTTTCACCAAATAATATCATGAGTTTTTTACTGCCCTGCCTGCACTCTTTGGGACTGAACATATTGTGCATCGCACCATTTTTCTCCTTGACAAAGCACTGCTCCACACTATTTAATTGTAGTGGCATGACCGTTGTCAACAGGTCATGTGGTGCAATAAATTGGCAGGAACGCTGTGCCAAGCGCGATGCGGGCTACCGCACTTCGCACGGCTGTCTCTTCCCTATTAACACTTTCGGAGGAAAAAAAATGGAAACACAAAAAATTACCAAACAAGTGATCGGATTTCAACGAACGATGTTCAACAACACCTGTAACGCCATCTCCGTCATGCAGGACAATTCGGAAAGCATGATGAACGGCTTTCTCAAGCAGTTCCCCTGGATCACCGACGATGCCAGAAAACCCATCAATGATTCGATTTCCATGATCAAAGAGTCGAAAAACAATTACCAGCTAATGGTCGACGAAGGTTTCCAAAATCTTGCCGAAATGATCGATAAAAAATAACAGTACTCGTACGGAAGGGGGAACCATCAATGGACAATTCGACAATGTTTAGCCAGACGATTCGTTTCCAGCGGACCGCATGGCAAAACAGCCTGGCAATTATCGCTGCCGTGCAGCAGCACGGCGAAAAACTTCTGAAAACTACCATCGAGGAAAGTCCTTGGATACCGGGAAGCAGCAAAAAAGCCTGTCTCTTCTGGGCCGATCTCTGGACCAAAAATCTGGCCGGCATGACCGATCTGGTCGATAAAAACCTGGCCGATATGGAGCATCTCTCTTCCACCGGCGAGCAGGCAACGAAGAAAAAAGAGAAGCCACCGAAAAAGGCATCGGTTAATCCGCAGGAGCCGCCGCAGCCCCAGGCTGCCGCCAGGAAACCTATAGCCGAAAAAAAGACGGTTGCGGCAAAACCGCAAACCGCTGAAAAGGCGATGGCGCCGGCTAAACCTGCCGTTGAACCGTCCGCCAAGCCTGTCGTGGAACAACCGGCAAAGCCTGTCCTGGAACCGCCGGCCAAACCCGCTGCCGAACAGGCAGCCGTGGTCAAGACAGCCGCGCCCAAAGCCTCCGTGCCCGAGCAGCCTCCCGGCAAGCAGCCGGCAGTGCTCGAAAAACCGATTGGGTTGAAGGCCTGATAATGTCCCACAGAACAAATCTATGTTATTCGGGGCCAACGCCTATCACCATTTGGCCTTTTTCACGCAGTACAAACCGAACAAGCAGGAGATAAACAAAGATGTTGGATGTCAAAGGATCAGTTGCAGTTATTACCGGAGGAAGCGGCGGAATCGGCATGGCCCTCGCACACAAATGGCTTGAGCTGGGCGGCAAGGCGGTCATCGCCGATATCGATGAAAGTGCTCTGGCAACCGCCAAGGAGCAACTCGGCCCGGGCGTCGAAACCTTTGCCTGCAACGTCACCAAAGAAGATGACACGGCGGCATTGGCCGCCTTTGCCATAGAAAAAATGGGGGGTATCAACCTGGTCGCCCCCTTCGCCGGCATTATCAAGGACGCCATGATGGTTTCCCCCGACCGCGAAACCGGCAAGGTGACCAAGAAAATGACGCTTTCCGATTTCCGCAAGGTGATCGACATCAATCTGACCGGCGTCTTCCTGACGGTGCGCGATTGCTCCGAGCAGATGATCAACCACGGCTGCAAGGGTCTTATCTGCCTCGTCTCCTCCACCGGCTCCCTCGGCACCGCCGGACAGATCAACTACTCGTCGACCAAGGCGGCTATGAGCGTCATGCCGAAGGTGATCACCGCCGAGTTCTTCCGCCGCGGCCTGGCCGATAAAATCCGCTGCGTGGCAATCGCGCCCGGCTATGTGGGGACGGCCATGGTCAAGAATATGAACCAGAAGGCGCTGGACAAGATCCTTGCCGAAGTGCCGATCGGCCGCCTCATCGAACCCGAAGAAGTCGCCACCCTCGCCTGCGATATCTACAAAAACGAGGCCCTGGCCGGCGAGACCTTCTTTATCCATGGCGGTCTGCGGCTCGGATCGAAGGGTTAACTGCCGCCGGAGTTGTCCCGGCTGGTGTCTATGGGGTCAAATCTTTAATCTTGACAAGCGGATATCTCACGGTTAACGATTTGACTTCAACATCCCAAGATTCGCAAAATTCCCGCTGAGAGCTGAACGGACGAATGGGGAGAAACCAGCCATCACACACCCACCGCCATATAGCCGGATGACAGGGCGTACGCCCAGTCCAGCCTGTTTCGTGCCATTGCGAGCGAGGCCATCGCCCGATGGTCATATGGCACTGAATTGAACGTTTGGCCTGAGCGAGGCGAGCCACGCAAACTCCCGCATAGTGAGCCGGCTATGAGTAAAGTCGTCCGAGGCGCATCGCTGACCGGAACCCTGGGTGAGAAGCTGACGCTCGTGGTTTCCGGCAAGGTGCAGCCAGTCCCGGGCCATCAAAAATTGCGCGGTCTCAAGCGGCAGCAACGGCCCGGACAGACTGTCGCCAAGGTTGACGACTGCATCAACGCCGCGTCGGCCGATGTCTTCCGCCACAGCCTCGAGTGCGGGCAAATTCCCATGTATGTCTGCAACGATAGCAATACGCATTTATCACCCTTTTGCATTTTCTAGGAGGTTGTCCGAGAAGATCTACCGGCCAAGCTTAGGCACCAAGGGGTGCAGAGGGAAGAATAAACCAGAACCTGCTGCCTTTATCAACTTCGCTCTGCACGCCAATCTGGCCCCCTTGGGCTTCGACGGCCAGCTTGCAGAACGTCAAGCCGAGGCCTGTGGAATACCTTTTTCCTTCTTGTCTGGCCGCCACCTGACCGAATTTTTCGAAGATCCGCTGGTGATATGCAGGAGGAATACCGGGTCCAGTGTCGCTGACCATGACCTTGACGCCGTTTGCTTCGTGAGACAAATCGATATGGACCAAGCCATCCCTTCCGGCGAATTTGATGGCATTCGCCGTCAGGTTTTCGACTATCCGCCGAGTAATCTCAGGGTCGCAGAATGCGGTCACGACCTTTGCGGGGGGTGCATAGATGATCGTGGCGTCCCCGACAAGCGCACCCAGCGACGTTAATGCCTTGGAGACCACAGTGCGAAGGTCACAGGAATCCATTTCCAAGGGCATCGCATTGGATTCCATGCGACTGATGTCCAGAATCGTCGATATCTGGTGATACAACGCTTTCCCCGATTCCCTGAGTTCTTTGACATCCTGCACGAGGTCGTCACAGCCGGTCTTTTTCTTGAGGTTCGTCTCAAGAAGTTCCGTATACCCGAGGATGCCAGTCAGCGGGGAACGCATATCATGGACAATCATCAGGACCAATTGGTCGCGCTGTTCCTCGAGTTCGCGCAAGCACTCGTAGCTGTGCTGGATTTGCTGTTTCTGCTCTTCAATGTCGAGCTGTTGTCGACGCAGGCTGAGGTGGGTCCTTATCCGTGCCAGGACCTCCTCTTCCTGAAAGGGTTTGCTGATGTAATCCACACCACCTTCGGAAAAGGCTTTGGCCTTATTGACGGTGTCATCCAAAGCACTGATGAAGATCACAGGGATTTCCTTGAGCATCTCGTCGCTTTTCAGCCGCCGGCAGACCTCAAAACCATCCATCTCCGGCATTAAGATATCAAGGAGAATCAGGTCCGGCGGATTTCGAGCTGCGACGGGCAAGGCCATGTCGCCGCTAGGAAATCCCACCACGCCATAGCCCTCCCGGTGCAATATCTCCGTCAGCAGTTCCAGGTTGGCCGGGGTATCATCCACCACCATGATATCAGCCCTTTTATGCACGATATTCATGGGACAACCTCCTTATGGTTCCAATATCAGGTTGAGTTTTTTGTAGTTGTAGTTTCTTGCAAGGCGCTGCAACTCACGCGCCGCATCGAGGTTCAGTTTTTCCACCTGGGTAATCAGCTCCTTCAGTTCAATCATGTTGCCGTCTTCGACGGCCTGCCGCATAGCCGCAATCAACTCCTCCGGCAGCGAGGCCAAGTCCTCGCGGGTGATGGACGACCGGGCCGGGGGCTTGTCCCGGGCCATGCCGTCATTTTCGGCATAAACGTACCGGAGGCCAAGAAATTCTCCTATGGTCTTGAAGAGTTCCTGCGCCCTGAGGGGTTTACGTATATAGCTATCAATGCCGGCTGCCAGCGCTTCTTTTTCCTCATTTTCAAAGGCATTGGCTGTGACCGCGATAACGGGGATCGCCTCTCCGGTCTTTGCAGTGGCCTTGATCCTCCTGGTGGCCTCGTAACCGTCCATAACGGGCATACGAATATCCATGAGCACCGCATGCGGCGACCATTTCTTAAAAACCTCCAGGGCCTCCTGCCCGTTTACCGCCTCCTTTATCTCAAAGCCTACGGGCTCTAGAAAGGCGCGCAACAGGGTGCGGTTGTCCTGTTTATCGTCCACCACCAGGATGCGAACCGGTCCCGCACCAGGTTCCAGCCCGATAACGCGAGAGGACTCCGTCACCGCCCCCTCCGCTACGTCGGCGACCGGCTTCACCGGCACAGAAAAACGGAAACAACAACCCTTTCCCGGCCGGTTTTCTATCGTGATTCTGCCTCCCATCAGCTCAACGAGTCTTTCGGTGATGGCCAGGCCCAGTCCAGAGCCGCCAGCCTCCCTGCCATTGGCCGATTGCTGGAATGCCTGAAAGACACGGGGCCAATCCTCCGCCGGAATCCCGGGTCCGGTGTCTTCCACCTCCCCCAAGAGATGAAGGGGTTCCCTGTTGTCCCCACTGGTATCATCCGGTGCCGCATCGGCCCGGATTCGCACGGCAACCCAGCCTGTTGAGGTCATCTTCACCGCATTCCCCATTAAATTGATCAATATCTGCCGCAGCTTGGCCTGATCCGCGATTATATACGGCGGTGTGCCTTCCTGCCTTGCCACAAGAAGCCGTAACCCCTTTGCCTCGGCCAATGAGTTGAACATCAACTCCAGATCGTTCAGCAGGTCATCGATGCAAAAAACAGTTGGCTCCAGAGTAAGAGTGCCACCCTCGATTTTGGCCATATTCAGAATGTCATTAATCAGTTCCTGCAAATGCTGTCCGCTACGCAAAATAGTATGCACATGTTCGGCATGCTTGACCGGAAGCGAGGCGTCTCGCTCTAGAATTTGGGCAAATCCGATAATGGCATTGAGGGGTGTGCGGATTTCATGGCTCATGTTGCCCACAAAGACGCTCTTAGCCAGGTTGGCCTTGTCGGCAGCATTCTTGGCTATCAGCAGACGTTTCTCGAGTTCGAGTCGCTCCGTCACATCGTGGGCCGCTGCATAAATCATCTTATTCACCGGGATAGAGTGCCATTCGAGCCAGCGATACGCTCCATCCTTGCAGCGATAACGGTTGGTGAAGCAAGTCACCACTTTCTGATCCGCCAACTCGGCAAGAGCTGCAAACGTGGACTTAAGGTCGTCTGGATGAACGAAGCTCAGAAAGCTTTCCGCCATAAGCTCTGCACGGGTATACCCCAAGGTGTTTTCCCAGGCCTGATTCAACTCCCGGAAGTGACCGTCAGTATCGGCAATGCAAAAGAGGTCCAGCCCTACGCTGAAAAATTTCTCAAGTTGCTCCGTCCGCTCGACAACCCGTTGTTCCAGTTGGACATTAGCCCGCTCCAGGGCTTGTTTGGCCGCCTCCCTATCCGTTACGTCACGGAGAACGCCCAAAACCTCTCTTGCTTCACCAAGTTCATTGCTGATGATTTTGGAGCGCGCCTCGAACCAAGGAATGGCGCCGGATGGCAACCTAGGCCGGAAGATCGTCATGAACTCTTCGCCTGTTTCCAGGGACCGGACGAAGCCCGCTTTGACGTAGTCATAGTCTTCCGGCAAGATAAACGCAAGAAAATCCTCTCCAATCATCAGCTCCGGCTGCAAACCATATTGTGCCGCCTGCACGCCCACATAGGTGAGGCGTCCCCGCATATCCACCGCATAGGTGATATCGCTCGTGTTTTCAACCAACAAGCGATAGCGGGCCTCGCTCATGCGAAGCTGTTGTTTCGCATCGTGCCGCGCCTCCTCCACTGCAAGAGCCGCAGCGAAGAGGCCCAGAAGGTGTTGATCGTCTTCCGACCAAATGACAACCCGTTTGAATAACACACAGAGGCAGCCGGCCATTACTTCGCCGCAGCGTACGTTGTGGCCGAAAAAAGACCGGAGATTGTACGCCAGGACGTTCGGATTCGTTCGCGCAAATTCCGACTCCTGAAGATCCGGGATGAATCTGGCCGTACTGCCGGGAGAGCGGATGAGATCTTCGCACACGGATCCTTCGAGATCGACCCTGTACTGGAAGTCTGCCGGAATTTGCCATTGTCCCTCGGAGTGCAATGTGCCCTCGAAAAAGCGAAGATACAGGGCGCAGTCGCCCTCCAGAAGTTCTCCCGCCAAGGCCGTGAGCCGATTGACGTTCGCCTGAAAGCCGGAGCCCTGGTCGAGGAGACACTCGTTGATCCGGCGAAGCCGTTCCTCGGAGCGTTTGCGTGCGGTGACATCACGCATGACGGCGATCACTGTCAGGGATGGGGCGGCACCTTCCAGAAAGGTGCTGTGGAGCTCCACCAAGACGGGGTGACCATCCTTATGGCGCATTATGTGCTCAGTGCGCACGCCTCTCTGGCCCCGTTCGATCCCTTCCGCCAACCGTCGGCCCAGGTCGAGGTAGCCGGTGGCGGTGGGGTACAGCATCCAGCTTAGCTGCCCGATCACTTCATCGGGCAGGTAGCCAAGAATTTCGCTAACGGCTTGATTGATATAGGTGATGCAGCGGTCGGCAGAGGCAATATTGCGGTCGGATAACTCTAGGGTGAAAACCCCTTCACCAAGGATATCCATCAGGTTGCCAAAGTATGCTTCCCGTTGGCGCAACTCAGCGGTACGCGTCTGCACCAGGGTTTCCAGTATATCCCGTCTCTGCAGCAGGAATATGAAGATCATCGCCATCAGCGTTGTGATCAGTATGCCTGCCGATACGATTATCCATAGGGGTTCTTGAAGAGAGAGGGCCTGGAGAGAGCCCGGCGGCGTCTGTATGGTCAGCGCGTAGGACTGGCCGAAGACAAAGATCGGGAAAACTGCCGTCAGGTTATCCCTGCCCGCATCCCCTGCCACCCGGCCTGAGGACGTGGCGCCCGGCAGGTCGCGGCAGGACGAGGAGTAACATGAAGCCAGGAAGCGGGGCGGCTGACCGGCTTTCAGTTGATACAACTCTATGCCGAGGGGCACATCTTTCGCGGCCTGGAGGCTTATGTTTGCGCGCAGAAAGGGCTCTGCTATCACGGTCATCGCGACAAGGCCCCGCAGGGTCCGCATCGGCGGCTGGCCCGAGAACACGGGCTGGAAAGCCATAAAGCCCAGGCCCTCTCCAGTTCCCGTCCCCAGGGGAATAGGTTCCGTGGCTGACGGCAGGCCTGTCTTGATGGCGTTTTCCAATGCGGCGCGACCCGCGGGTTCCGAGCCGACGTCGTAACCCAGTCGTTCCCGGTCCTTGTTTATGTCTATCTGCTCAACCTGCCGGACCGGGTAAGAGACCGCCAGCCTGGAGGCAGGTTCTTTCTTTCCCTCGGGGCCATGCTGCCAAATAGCAAAATCCGGCAGCCCTTCGGCCCGGGCCAGCGCTTCCACTTCGTCCTGTTGAGCCACCGGCACCGGTTGAATCCATTCCAGCGCCATCAGATTGGACTTACGCATTAACGGTTTGGTGTAGAAACGAAACCCGTCCCGGTCCACGATTGGAACAGCCTCAAAAATGCGTCCCAGGGTGTCCAGGCCGTAGTCCTGCAACTCGGTGAAGGCCGTGATGATTTGGTTTGCCTGGAGTTCAGCCTGGCGATGAAAGGCCTGGTGCCTGGAATGGGCTCTGGAACTGACCGAATCCAAGGCCAATGCCATCGTCAGCGCCAGGCCGACGGCGACGATAATGCCCACCTCGGCGCACTGCCAGCAAGGCCGTTTTTGTACCGACAGCCGCCTCCGGCGCCAAAAGATGAAGGCGCCGCCGAGTATGATCAACACCACCGGCAAGGCAGGTGCGAGGGAAATCCACCGGGCGCGCGCCAGCGAGGCCTGCCATTTGGTCGATTCTAAATCCAGGCCGACAACCATCAACACCTCGCCGGTGCATGGGTCGATAATCGGAGCAAAGGCGGAGATGAAAGATCCGTATTCGTCTTGATAGGGGCCTTGCACAAGGACGTTGCGGGTTTGAAATATGTCCGAAAGCGCGCTAGGAGGCTGTTGATAGACAGTTCCCGGTGGTGAGGCCATGGGGTCGTCTCCGGCATACGACTCAGGGCCAAAGACGAACTGACCGTTGCGCCGGACCACGCTCCAGACACCTCGCCATTCGGTCGAGGCCTTGAAAGCCATCATCTGCTGATGCAAACGCTGGAATTCGGGCAACTCGCGGTCAGCGGCGGTAAACGAGAGCTTTTTGATGAATTCATGATCGATATTCTTGGCAATGGCGTTGACCTGCACCAATAAATTCTGACGTAATTCAGCATCCCGGTAACGTGCTGCGTTGCTCGCCACAGAGAGGATGACGCCGACCGTCAGCACGACCAGCAGCAGCGCCAGCAGCGTAAACCGGGATCGGAAGTTGCCGGGAAATCGCCGGTCGCGGTGAGGGGACGGCGGAGCGCCGGGCTGCAGCATATTGGGCTCGGACTCCGCTTTGCTTTCGTTTTCACCACCCAATCTTTGCTGATTCAATTTAATCATATCTGCTTCGTCCACAATCGACCCCCTCCCTGGTATGCGGTCCTGTCTCTCCTGAACAGATTGCGTGGGCACGGATGTTTTGAAAGTGACAGGCAAAAAGTCGTTCCTTTTTCCGGACTGGACGCTACTTTCACTTCGCCTCCATGTTGCTCTACGATTTCCTTTACAATGGCCAAACCCAATCCTGTCCCTTCGATCCCTCTGGATGTTTCGTGCCGTTGGAAAGGATTGAAAATTTTCTTGCAATGGTCTTTTCCTATACCACCCCCATCATCTGTAATCGAAAGAATATGGAAGTCGTCAGATTCCTTATAGTCGATTCGGATCTCAGTCAAATCTTTTCCGCCGTACTTCAGGGCATTATCCACGAGATTTCTCAGAATCCTGATAAGACCTGTTCTGTCTGCCCTGATTGCAGAGAGATTTTCGGGCTCCGACCACTTCACCTGACGGATATCAAGTTTATCTGAGAATTCTCTTTTGATCATTTGAAGGAGTTCCTTCAACCTGATGCTCTCTATAATCAACGGTGCTTCCTTTGCTGCCACGAAAGCGTTTATTTTTTCAGCAAATTCGGCAATTTGCTCCGATGTTTTTAAGATTAGCCCGCAGCACTCTCTTCCTTTGTCATCAAGAATATCCTTGTGGCGTTTGAGAAGGAGCTTCGTCAATCCTTGGATGCCTATGGCTGGATTTTTGAGATCGTGAGAAATCGAGCAAGCGAAAAGTTTGATTTTTTCGGCACTCTCCTGCAGCATTTCTTCCATCATTCTCCGGTCGGTGGTATCTCGTCCCACCGCCTGAAATTCGACGGCCCGATGCTGCTCGTCCATAATCATTCGATTGGTCCATTGTTGCCACCGGACTTCGCCAGAAGGAGTAATGACTCGATGTTCGTGCGTTGAAACGGGATGTTTCGGGTTGAACGCGGCAAATTGCGCGCGTAATTGTTCATGGTCTTCTTCGGGGATGAATGGCATAAAGCTGCGCCCCACGAGTTCCTCGTACTTTTTCCCGAAGTAGCGGCAATATGCGCCATTGACAAAAGTGATGGTCCCATCAGGGAGAAAACGGCAAATCAGCTCCGTTTGATCCTCAACAATAGCACGGTAGCGCGCCTCGCTGAGCTTTACCGCCTCCTCGGTTCGATGCTGCTTAGTGACATCCCGCACAATCCCCTGGTATCCGAGAATGCTCCCGTCTTCCGCACATCTTAATACCGCTGACAGGACACAATCCATCTCTCCCCCACTCCTGTTGCGAAATCTCACCGGATAATCTCTTATTCCAATTTCTCCCTCGAGTTTTTGCAAGACGCGTTCCCGTTCACCCGGCAGAACATACAGTTCCGTGACATTCACCTTTTCAATGAATTCCACCCGTGAATAGCCAAAGAGCGCAACCATCGAATGATTGACGTCCACAAAGATGCCCTCGCGGGTGGTGTAAAAAATTGCGTCCATTGATTCCTCGAAAAGCCTGCGATACCTCTTTTCGCTTTCCCTGAGGGCCTGTTCTATCGTCTTGAGTTTGCTAATGTCCCGAATGACGGAAAGAACACAGGGATCACCTTCAATCGTGATGATCCGAGCCGAAATGAGGGCGGGAATACATTTTCCATGGTTTGTACAAAATACAGTCGCAAAACCGATGCATTCTCCTTTTCTCCTTAACATTCCGAGGAATTTTTTCCGATCTCGAGCAATTACCCAGTATTTTAATTCTGCCACAGACTTACCGATAACCTCATCTCGAGTATACCCTGTGATTCGGACAAAACTCTCGTTGATGTCGAAAATCATCCCATCTCGCAGACGAGCTATGGTGATACCATCGGGACTTGCCAGAAAGGCTTTTGAAAACTTCTCTTCACTCTTTTGAAGTGCTTCATTTGCATGCTTGTACTCTTTTGCCAACAATTCCAACCCGGCGACCCGCAGACGCAGCTCCAGAAGCTCATTGAGGAGTTGGGGTTTGGTCTTTTCTTGATCGTTCATGCAGCGTACCTCTCCGAGAAGATTGCCGATGAGTGACGGTATCTAGATGGGGAATACCGTCTATATCTTTAATGCTTATCTATAAACAACCATGATCTTGTTCAAGACTATCATAGCGGTGGCCAAAGCGTTAAGCGCTTTATATAAGAGGTCCCGGGCTGTCCCGACAAAGGGAATATTGTTTCTTTGACTTACAGCGACATGAATCATTTAATGCAGAGGCAGCTGAATAATGAAGGTCGTCCCTTTTCCAGCTTCAGTTGTGAAACGAAGAACTCCCTGATGCTTATCGACAACCACGTTACGGGCAATGGCTAACCCCTGGCCGGTACCCTTTCCTAGTTTCTTGGTGGTGAAGAAAGGATCGAAGATTCGATCCTGAATGGAATCAGGGATTCCGCCGCCGGTATCCGATATGGAGATTTCCATCCAGTGATCGTCCGCTCGGGTCGACACCTTGATAACACCCTTTCCTGGGTTACTTTTATCGGTTACATCACTAATGGCATGCGCCGCATTGATGATGAGGTTGAGAATAACCTGATTGATTTCACCGGGCAGGCAGAGAAGCAGCGGGAGGTCAGCCGCCAGGCTGGTTTCAACATTCGCCACATATTTCCATTCATTGCGGGAAATGGTGATGGTGCTTTCAATAGCCCGGTTGATATCGATAGGGGTTTTCCCCTCAGAACCAGGATGGGAAAATTCACGCATGGCGCGAAGGATTGTCGTCACCCGGTTTACCCCTTCCAATGTTTGCGCAATGGTGCCGGGTATTTCCTCCAGCAAATAATCCATATCAATTGCTTCGCCGATATTTTCCAATTCCCGGACCAAATCCGAGAGGTATCCGCTCTGCTTCATCACCTGCAGCAGATGCTTGCTCTTTTCATGGACAGCAGCCATGTCGCGAAATGAATCGCCAAGAAATCGAACATTATCACCAATATATTGAACAGGAGTGTTGATTTCATGGGCGATGCCGGCGGCCAACTGACCGATGGCTTCCAGTTTCTGCGCCTGCCTGAGTTCGTGTTCCGCAGCCAAGGCGTCGGTAATATCTTCAAACAACCCGATGGTGGCGGTCACGTGCTGCGAATCGTCATAAACAGGATAAAAAAGCATCTTGAAAATTCGTTCTCCCTCAGAAGTGGTAAGTGTGCCTGTGAACTTCTTGGTTGCGCCGAAATCAAACATCTCCATGGCCCATAAGTTCTCGCGCAACGATTGCTGCCGACGGGCAAACTCCTTGAAGCACCAAGTCCCCAATTCACCCTTAAGATAGGGGAACCACAGCCTCATCTGCCGATTGATTTGTTTCAATTCCATTTGGGAGTCGATCATGACCACCCCGATATGCAAATTATCCATGATGGAACGGAGTTTTTCCTCGGAAAGACGCAACTCCTGTTCGATGGACTTCAGCTCCGTGATGTCGAGTAGTACCCCGACCAGCCCGTCTTTTTGTCCACTGCTGTTGGTAAAAGTGGCTGTATGGGTGATACCGATACGCAGAGAACCATCATGAGAAACGAAAGTAGTTTCATATCGCAGAGCTGTGGTCTATGGGGTCAAATCTTTAACCTTGACAATACGATACGTCAAAGTTAAAGATTTGACCCCCATCGTTCTCAAATTCGGTATTTCCTTCTTACGCCTGCAACAATCGCCGTTGCAAAAGATCCTGCATATTACGACGACCATCGACGACAAGAAGCACAAAAACCTTTTCCTCTACGATCCGATAAATGATCCGGTACGGTTTGAAAAAGATCTCGCGGTATTCCCTGATGCCTATTGATAGCAACTCCCTCGGGTAGACTCCACGTCGAGGATTCTCGGATAGGCTGGTGAACACCTTCTCAATCTGCACGAGGACATAATCAGCTTTCCCCGGAACATCGCGTTGTTCAATGTAATCGTAAAGTTTCTCAAGGTCACGAGCGGCATCGTCAGTCAAGAGCACTGAGAAGGGCATCAGCGAGAGCCCCGCCGTTCGCGCAGCTGTTTAATAACTTCGTTTGCCGGCTGGATTTTTCCTTCTTCTATTTGACGAGAACCAAGCGCCAGAATTTTTAGCAGAGCCAGAGTTTCCTGGGTCTGCTCGTAACTCTCTATGTCTTGGAGAACCAATTTAGCTTCCCCGTTCTGGGTAATGATCATGGGCTCACGTTCTTCACCCATGGTGCGCACGATTTCTGCTGCATGCGCTTTGAGGTAGCTGATTGGTTTTATGCTTCTGGATAGTTTCATGATATGCCTCCGTGT
>CAYTVF010000084.1:0-16205 GCA_964441345.1 uncultured Desulfopila sp.
CCGCCGATGACGATGACCACAAAGGTGAGAATGAGGATGCTCTCGCCCATGCCCGATTCAACAGCGAGAATGGGGGCGGCCATGATTCCGGCAAGGCCGGCGAGGAGCGCGCCCAAGCCAAAAACCAGGGTGTAGAGCAGCTTGATGTTGACGCCGAGGGCGCCGATCATCTCCCGGTTTACCGCCCCGGCCCGGATCCGCATGCCGAGCCGGGTTTTGGCAAACATCACCCAGAGCGAGGCGGCGACCACAAGGCCGACCCCGATTACCGCCAGGCGATAGGCGGGGTAGGGCAACCCCGGCACCAGTTCGATACTGGTCGCCAGGGAGGCCGGCACCTCGACAAAGAGCGGTTGCCGCCCCCAGATCACCCGGGTCAGCTCGTTGAAAATTCGGCATAGGCGTCGACATGGTTGGCAAAGACCTTTTTCAGCGTCTTGTTGGTGTAGCCGGTCTCGGTCTGGATCACTTCCCGGATATAAATATCCTGGATCGGATGCTGGTTTTTGCCGAACGAGAAATTGCCGCGAACCGAGGCGAAATCGGCTTTTTTAATGGCGGCCCGGACGGCGGCAAGGTCATCGATTGTGCCGGTGCTCTTCAGGGCCCGAACCGATCAGCCGGGCCGTGTCGTAGCCCTGGCTGGCGTAGAGGGTCGGCATCCGGCCATAGGCCGCCCGGTAGGCGGCGACAAACTCGCGATTGGCCGGGTTGTCCAGGTCGTGGGTCCACTGCGAGCCGTTTTTGACGCCCTTGGCACCACTGCCCACCGCGCCGAGAATGCGCTCGTCAAAGGAGAAGCCCGGGCCATAGACCGGGATGGTCTGGCTGAGTCCAGCCTGTTCGTATTGCTTGAGAAAATTGATGCCCATGCCGCCCGGCAGGAAGAAGAAGACCGCATCCGGGCCGGCCGCCCGCAGGGTGGCGATTTCCGCGGAGTAGTCCGACTGGTCCAGGGTGGTGTATTCTTCGCCGGCGATATTGCCCTTGTAGTATCGTTTAAACCCGGCCAGATGGTCTTTGCCGGCCGGATAGTTGGGGGCCAGGAGGTAGACATTCTTGTGACCCGTTTCGGTCACATACTGACCGACCACTTCGTCGAGTAACAATGTCACTTCCCCTCTTTTTTGCCGAGTTGCCGATTGGATATTTTTTTCTTACTCTTCTTGGCAAGAGCCAGGCGACCGGCGGCGGCCCGTTTCTCGGCTTTGCCGATGAGAAAATGGTGGACGCAGGCATCGCCCTTCTCGTCATTTGCCCGCCGTTGCGAATAGCTGCCATCGGCATGCATTTCCCAGACGTTCCTGATGTTAGTCAATTGCAGATCGAGAATTTCCCGGAGCGCGGCCTTGTGCTGCGGCGATTCGATGGGGGTGCAGACTTCGACCCGGCTCTCGAGGTTGCGTTTCATCAGATCGGCGGAGCTGATGTAGTACTCTTCATCGCCGCCGTTTTTAAAATAGAAGACCCGGGTGTGCTCAAGAAATCTGCCGACCAGGGAAATAACCGTGATATTTTCCGATAAACCTTTGATGCCGGGCCGCAGACGACAGGAGTCGCGGACGATGAGGTTGATGCGGACCCCGGCCATCGAGGCCCGATAGAGAGCCTGCACCACGTCGATGTCTTCCAGCGCATTGGTTTTGAACTGAATGAGGCCGCTGGCACCCTTTTCCTGGTGGGCGATTTCCCGCTCGATTTTTATCAGGAGCGCCTTTTTCAACTGCTTCGGTGAGGTCAGCAGCTTGGTGTAGCGCCGCATCGGGGTGCAGCCGCTGGTCAAATAATTGAACAGTTCGGTCAGGTCGGCACAGATATCGGGATCGCAGGTGATCAGACCGAGATCGACATAGGCCCTGGCCGTGCCGGCATGATAATTCCCCGTGCCGATATGGGCATAACGGCGCAGACCGCTGAAATCCTTGCGGATAACATAGATCAGCTTGGAGTGGGTCTTGAGCCCGACGACTCCGTAGGTGACGTGAATGCCGGCCTCTTCGAGAAAACCGGCCCACCTGATATTGGCCGACTCGTCGAATCTCGCCATGAGTTCGACGACCACCGTCACCTGTTTGCCGTTGCGGGCGGCATCGATGAGGTACTGGATGATCCGGGAGTTTTTCGCCGTCCGGTAGAGGGTCATCTTGATCGCCAGGACCTTGGGGTCCCGGCTGGCCTCCCGGAGGAACCGTTCGACGGAGGTGTCGAAAGACTCGTAGGGATGCTGCAGCAGGACATCGCCGTGTTCGCGGACGGTGTGGAAGATATTGGGATCGTCGCCCAGGAGTTCGGGGTTATCGACCGGATAGTGCGGGGCAAAGTGCAGTTCCGGTTTATCGAGAGCAGCGATCTGGAAGAGATCCCTGACCCCGAGAATGCCTTCCATCTCATAGACGTCGAGCGCCTCATCGACACCCAGTTCCGCGGCCAGCTTGCCCTTGTGGGTGTCCTGCATGCCGGTTCCCACTTCCAGCCGGACGATCTCGGCAAACTTGCGGTCGCGGAGGGCCGATTCGATCATGGCCAGCAGATCGTTGGCCTGTTCCTCCGATCTTTCGGTGATGGCGTTGCGGGTTACCCGGAAGGTCTCGCAGCTTTCGATCACCATCCCCGGCAGAAGGAGCTGAAGGTTGTTGCCCACCAGTTCTTCGAGCAGGATATAGAGGTCCTTTTTGCCGATCTGCACGAACCTCGGCAGGTCGGCGCTGGTTGGGATCTTGATTCTGTTCAGGAAACTGTGGTCGCCGTCGGGGTAGCGGACACTGACCAAGAGGTTGACCGACAGGTTGGAAATGAACGGGAAGGGGTGGGCGGGATCCATGCCCTGGGGGGTGAGCAGGGGATAAATTTCATTACGAAAAGCGGCGTTGGCCAACTCCTGATCTTCCGGACTGAGGTCCTTGTATTTTTTGATCTCGATACCTGCTTTGCCGAGCAACTGCTGTAATTCCTTTTCCAAAAGCAGTTGCTGATCGAGTATCTGCCGGACGACCACATGGCAGGAGTCGATCTGCTGCTGGGGCAGGCGGCCATCGACGGAAAGACTTCTGACGCTGGCGCCGACCTGCTGTTTCAGGCCGCCGATCCTTTTCATGTAGAACTCATCGAGATTCGATCCGACGACCGCCAGGAAAAAGACTCGCTCGAGGAGGGGATTCCTCTCGTCCTGGGCTTCGTGCAGCACCCGTTTGTTGAATTCAAGCCAGGTGAGTTCCCGGTTCAAATACCACTCCGGGGACTGCAGGTCGAAGGCGGGCGGGCTGGGCTGTTTTTCAGTTTTCGGTTCGGGGGCGTTGGTTTCAGGCTGAGTTTTCACGTTCATGGCAATGAGTGATGGTCTGAATGTTCGGTAGCCGGAATGAAGCTTTCTTCCGTTAGTTTTCATTATGGTAGCAGATCCGGTCAGGAAAAGATATAGTTTCCGCAGTCGGTTAGGGTGATCATGCAAGGGTGTATCGCGGGATGCCGGCTCTGTCCGTTGATTGACTTCTCCAGGCGGCTGTGTCAGACTGATCTGCAGAGTACTCGAAAAAAAATAAGGCACACAATCAGGTCGAAATCCCCATGGAACCATTTATATTTTTTCTTCCCCGCAGTCTCAGCCTGCAAAAGCTGGGGAATCTTCTGCCGGCCGAATCAGGATTGAAGATCGGCATGGAAACGGGTGAGGCGGCGGAGGGACTGCTGCTCGATACCTTTGAAAACGAGAACTTTTACGCGGCGAAAATTCTCTTTCAGGTCGGTCAGCTGCTGTTGCTGATGGATCTGCAGACCGGACTACTCCTGGAGCAGCAGGCCGCGGCCGGCTGGAAACTCGCCGGCGATCTTGAGGACGGGCCGGTGTCCCGGTTGCTGGCCGACATCTCCGGACTGCGCGCCTTTCTCCCGGTAGCAGGGGTCAGGGTGAAGCGGGAGGATGGCCGGCTGATCGACGATGAAGGAAAGACCCTGGTCCGCTTTCACCACCTGACTCTCGGCCGGGCTCGAAAGACGGCGGTGATCGGCTGCACCCAGTCCCTGCGCGGCTATGAAGAGGCGCACACCGACCTCAAACAGGCATTTCATCACTACGGGGCGACTCCCTGTGCCGATGCCGGCGATCTCTATCTGCGGCTAGGCATAGAGAAGAAGGAGTATTCCGGCAAGCCCGAAATCGGGTTGAACGCCGAAGCCCCGATCAAGGAAAGCGGTATCGTCATCATGCAGACCTTGCTGCGCCTGGTCAGGTGCAACGAGAAGGGTATTGCCGAGGACATCGACACCGAATTTCTTCATGATTACCGGGTGAGTCTGCGCAAGATCCGCTCGGTTGTCAGTCTGTTTTCCGGAGTTTTCAAGGCGGACGAGACGGCCCGGCTGAAAACCCTGCTCGGCGACCTGACCAGAAGAACCAACGGCCTCAGGGACCTGGATGTCTATTTGCTGGAAAGGGAAGAGTATTTTCGGCTGGTTCCGCCGATTACCCACGCGGGCTTGCGCTTGCTCTTCACGAAATTTGCGGCCGAGCGCAAAGACGAACAGAAGAAAGTGAAGAGCTTCCTGAAAAGCCGGGCCTATGGCCGGCGGGTCGCCGCATTGCAGAAACTCTTTGCCGGCACGGAGAGTCTCGGGAGCGGGCCGGCGGCGCAGGAAAACTCGCTCGCCTATGCCCGCCGGCTTATCCTGAAGAGATATCGAAAGGTCTGTAAGACAGCCCGGGATCTTGACGAAAATACGCCCGATCCGGTTATCCATCGACTGCGGATCAATTGTAAAAAACTGCGCTATCTCATGGAGTTCTTCGCTCCTCTATTTCCTGCTGAGGAGATGAGGCAGCTCGTCAAGTCGCTCAAGGCGCTGCAGGACAATCTGGGAAAATTCAACGATTACTCGGTGCAGCAGAATTTTCTTGCCGGGATGCTGGCGGGCGATACCTGGCGCGGAGCCGAGGCCCTGGAGGTCGCCAAGGCGATCGGCGCCCTGACCGCCATGCTCTACCGCCTCCAGGGTGAGGAGCGGAGCCATCTCATGAATAATTTTGCCCAGTTCGACAGCCCGGAAATTAAGTCCGAGTTCACTCAACTGTTTCATAAAGAGGAAGGCCCCGATGAAGATAATAGCCTGTTACAGCAATAAAGGCGGGGTGGGCAAAACGGCCACGGCCGTGAATCTTGCCTATGCCAGCGCCATGGCCGGCAATCGGACGCTGCTGTGCGATCTCGATCCGCAGGGGGCTTCGGGCTTTTATTTCCGGGTGAAACCGTCCAAGAAGCTGAAGGACGAGGCCTTCTTTCACGACGCCGGGAGGATTGCCGCCGCCATCCGGGCAAGCGATTACGAGAATCTCGATCTGCTGCCGGCCAACCTTACCTACCGTGATTTCGATATCTTCCTGTCGCGGATGAAAAACAGCCGGTCGCGTCTGAAAAAAGCGCTGAAGGCGATGGACAGCGAGTATCGGGTCATCATCCTCGATTGTCCGCCGAATATCTCGTTGCTTTCGGAAAATGTCTTCAAGGCCGCCGATAAAATCGTTGTGCCGGTCATTCCCACCACCCTGTCGGTGCGCTCCCTTGAGCAGCTCCATGAGTTTTTCAGCGCTAAGGAATACAGCCTGAAAAAGATCCTGCCGTTTTTCTCGATGGTTCAGCAGAGCAAAAATCTCCACCGCGAGACGATGACGGCGTTGCGGAAAAAATATAAACGGCTGCTGGAAAGCTATATCCCCTTCTCGACCGATGTCGAGAAAATGGGGGTCCACCGGGCACCGCTTTTGACCTTTGCCGCCAGGGAAGAGGCTGCCGATGCCTATCGCAAGATATGGGATGACATCGAGAAAAAAGCCGGGATCAGGGATTTTTTGTAGAAGCTTTCGTTTTCTGTTTTCATGCGCCGATCGAGGGCTTGATATCTCTGCGGTTCTGCAACCGGGCAGCCATCCAGTACATCACGCCCGCGCCGATAAGGCCCAGCAGCGGGCCGATCAGCAGCGAGCCGATCAGCCATTCCCAGCAACGCTCATGGATTTCAAGGAGCCAGCGCTGCCAGGTGAAATCGAAGAGCAACTCGCCATTGCGGAGATAATAGCCCATCTGGATACACAGAACCGGAACGACGGGCGGCATGCAGAACTGACTGGCGGCTACGGCGGCGACCTTGTTGATATGGAGCCGGTGGGCAACATAGATGATGGCAATGGTATGGACTGCCAGCAGCGGCAATGCCCCCATGAAAATGCCGAGCCAGACGGCCATGGCCAGCCAGAGCGGGGAGGAGTGCTCCCGGCAGATCTTGCCGAGGACCTTGACGGGATTCTGCGAGATCGTTTCGCTGACCTGTTGGCGGAAGGGCTCCCGGGGCGAGAGCTTTTTATGGGGCCAGGGCAACAGTCGTCTTGTCACCAGCCGGCAGTGCAGCCAGGCCGAATCGAACCGCTCTCCCATTGCCCGGAACAGCCCGATTCGTTCATCCGTCGACGGGCGGCAGGTGACGGGAACGGAGCGGATCCGCACTCCGGACCAGGCAAGTTTTACCAGGGTCTCTATGGCAAAACCGCCGTGTTTTTCGGTAGGGTTTACAGCCAGCAGTTCCTTCAGCGGGTACAGGCGAAAACTGCTTTCCGTATCAGGCAGTTCGATGCCGCATTCAAGCCGGACCAGGAAATGCGGCAACGATTTTTTTGCGGCCGTCCCCCGGACCATCTGCCGTTCGCCGACGATCAGGCAAGGGGTTGTGCAGTTTTCCGCCTCTGCCGCCAGAAGGTGGATGTCCGCCGGATCGCAGCGGCCGTCGCCATCCATTGTGACCATCAAATCATAGCCAAGTTGCGCCGCCTGCCCGGCACCATGCAATAGAGCCGCACCCTTGCCGTGGTGTTCCGCGAATCTCAGGGTTCGCAGGGTTCGACCTGGCAGACCGGCCAGACTCGCAAGACAATCGTCATCGCTGCCGTCGTCGATCACCAGCAGGTCGTAGCCCGTGGCAAGGGCTGCTTTCGCCACGGCGGGAAGGGTCAAGCCGTTATTGTACGCCGGGATGACAATGAGAGTTTTTGAATTTCGAATCATTGTTTCGGATGAGTATCGATCAACAGATCCCAGAGTGGGCCAACATGTCCCAATTTGTGCAGCAGGGTAACGTGGTGCTCACGTTCCGCCACGGGGAAGATTCGATCCCTCTTGCCGCGAAAGGCCAGACGCAGCCGGCCGTCGATGAACTCTCTGTCAACGTGGGGAGAATAGTAAAAGCTGGGTCGAATGAGATCGGTATCTTCCGTGATCAATCCTTCCCGCAGGGCGCGCCTATGGAGTCTGGTCCCGGGCAGGATGCGGATGCCAAGATAGACGAAAACGGCAGTCCTGTGCAACTTTGCAAGATTCGCGATGCCCTGTTGAACGGTATCCCGGTTTTCTCCGGGGCCGCCGAACATGATGAAATGAGCACAGGGAATAGACTCGGAGACAATAGCATCATTGATTGCGATCACCTCGTCAAACGAAAAACCCTTGTTGAGCGCGGCAAGGGTGGCGTCGGTTGCCGCGTCCGTACCGAGTTCCATGGCGGCCATGCCGCTTCTCTTCAGCAGGCGAAGCGCATCTCTCTGCAGGTTTTGCGGGCGGAAAAAAGCACACCAGGGTGTGGTGTTTCCGGCCCGGATAAGTTCCTCGGCTATTTCCAGATAACGGTCGCCCGGATCGTTAAAAACGCTATCGGTGAAAAAGATATAACGGGCGCCGAATTGCCGGCGGAGACTTTCGATCTCCTCGCTAACCTGCCTGGGGTCGCGGTAGCGCAGCCTTTTTCCTTCAATTTCCGGGTAGGTGCAATAGCTGCAGCCGTATATGCAGCCGCGCTTGGTCTGCACATTCAGCATACCGCCATGGCTGATATAATACGGTGTTACATCGGCAGCGTAGAGCGGCCGGACGGCGGGATAAGTGTCGAGATTTTTTTTTGTTGAGAAGAGCTTTTGCCGAGGCGGTTCTCCGGCCATAATCCTGTCGATCAGCCGGGGAAATGCCTCTTCGCCTTCGCCGACGATGCCGTAATCCCCATCGAGATAGTCGAGGAGCCGCTCCGGCATGATGGAAAACCCCGGTCCGCCGAGTACAAGAGGGGCCTTGGAGTGTTTGCGGATGGCGTGGACCGCTTCGGTAATGTCGACCAGCAATTCCCGGGGAGAACAGCTGTCGACGTTATCGATGTTTCTAATCGAAATGCCGATAATATCATACCGATTCTCCTGCAGCCGTTTCTCCAGCAGGTCATACCCGCCGGATGCCAGGATGTCGACATGATCCGCCCGGTGGCCGTAATGATGCAGGGCTCCCATGATATGGGCGACGCCGATGGGATACACCGGGTAGGGTGCCATCATCCGGTTGGCGGAGATGAGAAGACAGTTAGCGGACATTTTTCACTCCCTTGCCGTCATTGCCGTATGAGTGACATTCAGCGACGGTCATGGGAGCCTCCTCTTATTCCGAAAAATAGATGGACAGATCGTCCAGGATCGGGGTGGAAAAGAGGAGTCTGCGAAATTTAACGAGATCGTCATGGAATATTCGTGAATCGTCGTAGATTTGAAAATCGCGCGACAGAATTTCATGGATTTTCCCGGTGGCATGGCCCAGTTTATCACCATTGCGAAACGACAGGGCCTGGAGGTCGGCCAAGATCTCCAGGGTCAAGACATGCTTGGCGTTGCCGACCAGCCGCAAGGCCTTTCTGGCCGCGACGGTCCCCATGCTGACGACATCCTGGTTTGAGGCATTGCACGAGATCGAATTGACGCTCATCGGTGCCGCAAGTCCTCTGTTTTCGGCAGTGGAGGAGGTGGCCAGATACTGGGCGCCCATAAAGCCCATGGTCAGGCCGACTTCTCCGGGAATCAGATGTTCAGGTAATCCTTCATTGAGGCTTTTGTCGAGAAGTTTATTGATTCTTCTCTCGGAAAGATTGCAGAGTGTCGAAATGGCGATGCAGAGAATGTCCATGGCAAAACTGATGCTTTGCCCATGGAAGTTGCCGCCGTGGATGATCTTATTTTTTTCAGGGATAATGATGGGATTGTCGTTGGAAGAATTGGCTTCGGTTTCCACGGTGGTGACGACATAGTCCAGCGTTTCGCGTACCGGCGCGAGGATCTGCGGGGTGCAGCGGAGAGAATAGACATCCTGGACATTGATGCTCGTTTCAAAAACCGGGGTGTCGCCATTGTGCTGGCTTCTGATCCTTTCATGCAGGTCTTCCCGGAGGGTAATGTTGCCGGTGCCCTGGTACAGCTGCTTGATGGTTTGGGCGACCCGGATCTGGCCGGGATGCGGTTTCACCGCATGCAGGTCACCATCGAAGGCATCGTCGATACCGCCGAATATCTCGACGGCAAAAGCCGCATTGACGCAGGCGACATTATACAATTTTTCGGCACCGGCCAGGGTAAAGGCGGCGATGGCCGTCATCGCCGCCGTACCGTTCATCAGCGCCAGCCCTTCCTTGTAGCTCAGGGTGAGCGGGGTGAGGCCGACTTTCCCGAAGGCTTCACCCGCATCCATCAGTTCTTCATTGAGGTACACCTTGCCCATGCCGATTACGGCAAGGGACATATGGGCAAGATGGATAAGGTCGCCCGAGGCGCCGACACTGCCGCACTCCGGGATATAGGGCGCCATTCCGGCGTTGATCATATCGCGCATCAGTTCGAGGAGCACAAGGCGAACGCCGGAATAGCCCTTGGTCAGGGTGTTCAGGCGGACGGCCAGGATGCCGAGGGCGATCGAGGGGCGAATGGGGTCTCCCAGACCTGCGGCATGGCTGATAATGAGATTTTTCTGCAGCGTCTCAATATCCCGGTCGTTGACAATCTTATTGCACATCGGGCCATAGGAGGTGTTGACGCCATAGATGATCTTTTTGTCCCGCACCGCTTTTTCCAGAAAGGTTCGGGAGGCTTGGCAGCGGGCGAGGGCGTCCTGGTCAAGGGCGACATTTTTCTCGCCCATACCGATTGCAACTATGTCTCTAAAGGTCAGATCGTGGCCGGTAAGGCGTATGACTGGTTTTGCGCTCATCTTCTTTGAATTTTTTTTATTATTTATAAATAATCGTCAGTGGCATGCTGAGGTATGCTTGTTGATATACTCGGCGAGAGTCGCCAGGGACTGTAAAACGATCCTGCTGGTATTTTCCGAATCCATCCGTACCCCGTATTTTTGTTGAATGGTAACGGCAATTTCCAGGGCATCCAGAGAGTCGGTGCCGAGGGGGGAATCGGGGCCGATCAGGGGATCGTTGCTGGCAACCTTGTCCAGATCGACATCGCCGAGGTTGCATGTTGTGCAGATCAGTTCCAACAATTCTCTTTCAAAAGATTCCATATTTTTTGTTTTTCTTTTATTCACACCAATGATTTCTGCATAGCCTTGCTCACATCGCGCATGCGCAGGCCGGTTACGGTTTCGTACAGTTGTCTATCGTTGTTGAAGATAGCCAGATCGAAGACCAGTTCATCGCGGGTCGGGGCGAGCATTGTCACCCTGGTCAGATACCTTCCGCCCGGCTGGGTCGGTCGGAAAATAGTTCGCCGGTCAAAGCCCACCGGAAAAGGTACGAAGTCGACAGCTCGCTGGCCCAGCACACAGGCTGCATGCAGTGCGCCGTCCAGCGGAAAGGGCGAACCGATGATATCCTGGATGGGATCGATAAAAGGAAGCTCGGGGGCCTGCAATCTGCCCCATGCCTCAGTCTCTGTCAGGAAAAGACGTTCCTGCAGCGTATGATAGTGCGGACCGAAGGGAACCAACTCGCGATAGAGGTGCACCGTGTCGACTTCAGCCGTCGGGTGGCGCGGCGGTGCCGGATCGATGTTCGGAGAAGGTTGGCTGGTTGTTGTTGCTCGGGGGAAAAATATCTCGCCATGCTCCTTGATCCTGGCCATGGCCTTGAACTGCATATGGCTGAGCAGCTTGGCCTGCACCCGGCCATCGGCGCCCGTGGCACATTCAACCAGAGCAGCGACGGTAGCAGCAGCTGGCGGGATCTCCAGAAATTTACCGAAACGCGCATTTTCCATGACCCTGACATTAATTTCAGGATGGGCCGCTCCGCACCTGGCCGCCAGCAGCAGCATGGTTTCGACGGCGGGGAGCACAATCTTGCCACCGACGGAGTGATCGTGGAACCAGGGTTGGACTCTGATTGTGCAGGGAATGCGATTGCCGCTCATGAATGAGGAAACTCATTCCAGAGGTTGATGGTTTTTTCGTCAATCTCGACCGGGACATGCTTGCCGTTGACGGCGCAGTGTTTGGTAAAGCCGGTGCAGCAGATCTCGCCGGTGTCGGCCCTGGTGATCAAATAATCGAACTGCAGTTTGACCAGTTCCATCCTGGCGGGCCGGGTGTAGATGTACATCAGGTCGTCGTAGAAAAGCGGCGAATAGTAGTTGAGCTCCGTCTTGATAATCGGATAGATATAGCCGCTTTCCTCAACTTTTTTGTAAGGGTAGTCCGCTTCCCGCATCAGCGATGCCCGGCCGAACTCAAAATATTTCAGATAGTTGGCATGATAAACCACCTGGGAACGGTCGGTATCGACATAGAGGGTGCGCAATTCGCTGCGATGCCAGATCTTGCCGCTGTTCGCATCTCTGACGTAGCAGGGTTTTTCTTTTTCAAGGAACTCCGGGATAAAAGGCTTGGGTCGCATTACATTCCTCGAAAAACGATACAGCAATTGGTTCCGCCAAAGCCGAACGAATTGGAGAGGACAAACTCGTGCGGATGTTTGCGGGCGCTATTGGGGACCACGTCGAGGTCGCTGAAATCGGGATCCGGGATATGGTTGACTGTGGGCAGGACGATGCCCTGGCCCATGGCCTCTATGGCCAGGGCCGCCTCTATGGCCGCCGACGCCCCCAGCGAGTGGCCGACCTGGGATTTATTTGCCGAAACTGGAATTTGGGCCAGGCGATTGCCGAAAACGGCGCGAAGGCAGTCGACTTCGGTACTGTCGCCCTTTGGGGTCGAGGTGCCGTGGGCATTGACGGCGCCGATATCGGACGTGGCAATTTCCGCATCGTCAATGGCATCCTGCATGGCGCGGATGATGGTTGTACTATTGGGCCGGGTGAAGTGGTGGGCGTCGGAGTTCCAGCCGATGCCGACGATTTCCGCTTTGGGCGTCAGGCCAAGCGAACGGACATTCTCTTCGGCGGCCAGCACCAGCACCCCGGCACCTTCGGCCAGGACAAAACCCTTGCGGTCAAGACTGAAGGGTCGCGAGGCCTGGGTGGGATCTTCAGCTGCCCGGTCTTTCGGGCCGACCTTGATGGTCGCCAGCATGTTGGAAAATCCCTGAATTATTTCCGGGACGAGGCAGGTCTCAACCCCGCCGGCCAGGACAAAATCGCAATCGCCGTCGCGAATCATGCGCGCGCCGATAGCGATGGCATGATTGGCCGAGGCGCAGGCGCCCTGGGGCGAGAAGATGGGTCCGGTGAATCCCATCAGCATTCCCGCCTTGCCGCCCGGCAGGTTGGCGCAGACATTGGGGAGCAGATAGGGACTGACCTTGAGCGGGCCGTTGTTGACATAGTTGTCCATGGCGATCCGGTACGAATCGACGCCGTTCAGGGCCGAGCCGATCAGGCAGCCGGTTCTCGGGCCGGTCTCCGCGTTTATCTCAAGTCCGGCATGGTGCAGGGCTCTCCGGCAGACCTCCATGGTAAGAAAAACATAGGAGGCATTCCAGAGCGAAGCTTCTTTGCGGTCGACATAGGGGAACTGGCTCGGATCCCAGTCGGGAATTTGCCCCACCACATTGCTGCGGCTTGAGGACTCGCAACGGGTGAGTCGCTGGAAACCGGCCAGACCGTCCACGGCACCCTGCCAGGTTGCGGCAAAGGTGTTGCCAAGAGCCGTCGCCGTGTCATAGCCGACCACAAAAACTCTTCTGTTTTTCGGTGCCTTCATAGAGGGATATCAGTTGGATTTTTTAAAAACCGCGCAACCATTACAGCCGCCGAAGCCAAAGGAGTTTTTCAGTACAAATTCCTGTTGCAGCGGCCTTTTCCCCTCGACCACACAGTCGATCTCGATTTCCGGATCGGGGGTGTAATTGATGGTGGGGGGGAGAATGTTTTCCTCCATGCCCCGCAAGGCAAAGATGGTTTCGATGACACTGGACGCGCCCATGGCATGGCCGATCAGGGATTTATTGGCGCTGACCGGCGGCAGCTTATCGCCGAAGAGTGCTTTCATCGCCTCAAATTCGGTCTTATCGCCAACCCTGGTCGATGCGGCGTGGGCGTTGATCGCGGCGATGTCCGCAGGCTGCAGCGAAGCGTCGGCAAGGGCGTTCTCCATGCACTGTTTGATCGTGTCGAAATAGGGGGCGACAAAATGGTGGGCATCGGAGGTCATCCCCCAGCCGGCCAGCTCGGTGGTGTAGGGCAGCCCATGGGCCTCGGCAAACTCCCTGGTGGCAAGGATCACCGCACCCGCGCCTTCGGAAATGACAAAACCGCGGCGATCCAGGGAAAATGGCCTGCTGGCCGTTTCCGGCGGTTCGTTTTCCCGGCCTTCCTTGGGTGAGTATACACCGTTCATGGTATAAAAACCGGCGACAATCGGTTCGACCAAGGCAAAATCCACCGCCCCGCAGATGGCGACATCGGCCCGGTTCTGGGCCAGAAACATCGAGCCGACGATCATCGAGGTGAGGCCTGTGGCACAGGCGGTGATGGTCGCGGTAATCGGCCCGCGCGCCCCGGTTTCGATGGCGATCTTGCCTCCGATCATATTGATGCAGGAATTGGGGTTTGCGTAGGGATGGGGCAGTTTATTCTCGGCCTGCAGCCGCCGATCGGCATGCAGTACCGCGTCGAGACCGCCAATCGCGGAGCTGTAGGTCACCGCCGTGCGGCGGGCGATATCGGGAGATAATTCTATTCGGCTACGCTCCAGAGCTCGGGCAACCGAGAGCATGGAGTATTTGAAGACCGGCGAACTCCACGCCGCCTGATGCCGGGCGGAGAGGAAGGGGTATTTTTTTTTTTCGTGGTCGATATCCGGAACCTGGCCGGCAATGTGGACGGGAAAACCTTCCGGGAGTTGGAAGCGGGTTAAGGGACCGATGCCGCTTTTGCCTTCGAGGGCGTTTTGCCACTGCGCCTGCAGGTCGCTTCCGAGTGGAGAAATGGCATCGTAGCCGACAATGACCGCATCTTTTCTTCCCATGGCTACCAGGGGATAAACTGATACAGTTTGGCAAACATTTCGTAGACCTCGATCCAGTTCTGCAGATCCTTGGTCGTTTTGATATGCGCCCGTTTGTTGACCATCACCCAGCTCATGTGGGCGGCGCCATCCTTGCACGTCGAGCAGTCGCGGGTTTCCGAGGTGCAGCAGCGATGCATGGCCTGCAGTTCGGACGACCAGCGAATGAACCCGATCAACCTTTTGGGGCGGGGATCCCGGTTGTCGATGGGTTCGGTGACCGAGGGACATTCCATCCAGCCAAAGGGCCTCCCCAGCATTCTGCCGGTGGTGATGACCTCGTGGTAGTATTTGGAGGAGATCACCGTTTCCGGGTAGCTGTCGAGCATACCATCCATCTCCGCGCGCACGGCGATCAGTTCCTCCGGTTGCCACGAAAACCCGTCGACTTCCTCGTCATTGGACAGGAGCTGCATATGGACCTTGAGGCCGACGTCCCGGATCTTGCGGATGATTTTTTCCGTTTTGCCGAGCTGTTTCGGGGTAATGGTGTAGAGATAGTAGGCGTGGGGGTCGCCGGCGTAGTTGGCGCTGGAAATCTTGAAGGTGTCCTTGCCGCGCAGGATGGTTTCGTCTTCCGCATCGCCCCACAGGGAGATTCCGACCATCAAATCGGCAAAGCGGTCCCTGGGAACCTTGATCAAACCATTGGTGGCACAGAAAGTCGGCAGTTTTTTGTAGAAGGCTTCGATCCGATCGAAACAGAGGGTCGGTTCGCCGCCGATCAGAATGGCCAGGTTGACCCCGCGCTCCATTTCCTTATCGATAAAACCATGCCATTTGTCGATGTCGTTTTCCTCGGCTGCCACTTTATGCTCGCCGGAGGAAAAAAAGAAGCAGCCCTTGCACCGCAGATTACAGCGGTTGGTCACATCGTAGATGGAGCTGCGGATATTGAGCCTGGAGATATTTTTATAACGCTCATACCAGTGTGCATCGAGGAGTGAACTGACTGTTTTCATAAGTATACTAGTTGGTTGGAGGCGGACTGATAAAGGTGTTGCAGAGGTTCGGCCCTTTATCGTATCCTCTGACCCAGACGGCAAGATAGGTGTCCACATAGTCGAGCCAGGCCGAAAATGTCACGGGATCGGTGGCATGCCGGTACATTCTGGCGGTGACGACAGCACTGCCCGCGGCATAGTGCCGGCAGTCGTCGCAGTCCGTATCCGGTACGCAGCAGGCGGCATTGCGGTCCCACTGCAGATCCGTGCGATACTGCCGGAACGATCGGCCGAGGCCGATATCCGTCGAGGGGTTCTTCCGCGGATAGGAGCAGGAAAAAAGATCGTGCAAGGCCAGTTCCGCGGTATGGGCGACGATATTGTAGGGTGAGAAGATTACGGTTTGCGGGAATTCCGTCAGCAGTTCGCTCATCATCCCACGCGTCTGCTGCAGGGTCTCCGCGGTATGGCGAAGGTGGCCCCGATAGCCGACCGGTGCGGAAAACATATTGAAGGTAATGTGCTGATCGTTATCGGCGAGGAGCCCGGTAACTTCCCGAGCCTCGGCAATGTTTTCCGGAGTGAAGGTGTAGACCCAGACCGCCCGGGGATCGGCTTTATAGTTTGCCATCTGCCGGGCGAGCATATCCGGCGCCTTGCGGATGACTTGACTGGTTCGATCGTTGCCCCAGACCGAAATGTGGATGCGGTAATCGATCTCCCGCGGTATCGGTTTCAGGCCGTTGGTGGCAATCGCCCCATGCGGGATCGCCCGATAGCAGATCTCGCACAGATTCGGCACCAGCGAGGGTTCTGCGCCGGCCAGGACGGCGAAGGTTATGCCGCGCTCTTTTTCCGCTTGAAGAAGCTGCCGCCAGGACTCTTCGTCGGTATTTTCAACGGCAAACTGCTTCTCGCCGGTGAAATAATAGCATCCTTCGCAGCGAATATTGCAGCGGTTGCTCATGTCATAGGTGGATTCGCGCAGGAAAAAATAGCGGCGAAC
>CAYTVF010000085.1:0-12083 GCA_964441345.1 uncultured Desulfopila sp.
TGCGGCTTCCCCCTCCCCCTGCCCCCCTCCCGCGAGGGGAGGGGGAACTTCGTCCATGGAGCTGATCGAAGCGACAGGCTGTCAGATATTCTTCTGAATGGCGGAGAGAAGGTCATCCTCATTATAGGGTTTGGTGATATAATCGTCGGCACCCTGCTTTATTCCCCAGAATTTGTCGCTCGCCTGATCTTTGCTGCTGACAATTATTACCCTGATATCCTTGGTTGCCGGATTGGTTTTCAGCTGCCGGCAGACCTGGAAGCCGTTTTTGTTGGGCAGAATGACGTCGAGCAGGATCAGATCCGGTTTCTTGTCAATCGCCGCGGCCAGAGCTTTATCGCCTTCGGCCACGGTTACCACCCGATATCCGTTTTCGGAACATACCGCTTCGGCGATTCTCCGGTCGGTCGGACTGTCTTCAACTATCATTATCAATTTACTGGCCATGATCTTATTCCTTTTTTGTTTTTTTTATTCAATAACAGCTCACCCGGCCGCGAGCAAGTGGCCGGCCGGGGCAATTTTCTCTCATTTACAGGGCATGGTCGCCGCGCAGTTTCAGGGAGCGACTGATCCCCGCAAGATCCGGAACAATCGCCAGGGCCGTTGCCGACAAAGAATAGATCCCGAGAACATCGACATTATTTTTCGGCAAGGCAAGCGCGCCAAAAGTGGTGATGCCTTTCTCCAGTTTCTGAATCTTCGGCGGAAATGGCGTTTCGACGATGAGCCTGACTAGCGCCTGGTCGGCATCGGCGGCCCTCAGGATCAGGTACTTCATGGACTTTTCCAGTTTATTCTCGGCGAGACCGAAATGTTTCTCCAAACCGATGACCGGTAAAATCACTTCCTGATATTCTGCCGTGGCGACAAAAGGCGGGGAACGGAACACCTCAATATTTTGCAGGATAATCTCCAGTTGACTTCTGCTCACGAGCCAATACAGTTCGAACCCGTTTAGAGGATCACAGTTTGCCCGTATCGTTGCCACTTCCAGCTTGATCTCCATTCCTGCCTCATCCCTCAACGATCATCAATGTAGACTGCCGCTTCGAATATTCTCAAGGAGCCGTATGAAGGCTGCTTCCTGGTAAGGTTTAGTCATATAGTGGTGTATTCCCAGCTCCCTCGCCTTCTGCTGATGCTTTTCCGATGTTCTGGAAGTCAGCATGATAACCGGGATATCCCTGAACGCTTCATTATTGTTGATATTGCTTTTGAATTCGTAGCCATTCATCCGGGGCATTTCGATATCGAGGACGATGACATCGGGCAGGAAGGACGAAAGTTTAGCCAGGGCATCGAGACCATCCACCGCCTGTTGCTGTTTCCAGGCCTGACTTTCGACCAGCCGGGCGACGCTGTGCCGGACGGAAATGGAGTCATCGACGATCAGCACCTTAAGCGGTTCGTTGAAACCCAACGGTGCAAGAGGCTGCTCTTCCCCTTTTGCGAGCGGTGCCTGGATTTCAACCAGCTCCCTTAAATTGAGAATCGGTATCAATTCGCCGGAACCGGTGAGGGTCACGCCGCTTACCCCGGGCACATGGGTCAGATGGCTGCCGAGGTTCTTGACGATAATCTCCCGCTGCTCGACGACTTCCGTAACGGATACGGCGCACAGCTCTTCACCTCTCCTGAAGACGATGACCAGCAGCCCCTCTCCGCCAGCCGGCAGAGCGGTATTCTTGTTTTCGAGCTGCAGATAATATCCCAGATTCGTCACCGCCACGAGACCTTCGCCAAAACGAAGAAAGAGTCCGTCTCCCGCTTCCAGTTCCGCGGCGCTGTACCGCTTGACCTGCTGAATATCCTGGAGCGGCACGGCATACTCTCTGCCCGCCGCGGAAACTATGGCCGCCCGGTTTACCGACAGGGTAAAGGGGATATGAAATTCAAAGGTAACACCCTCGCCGGGATGATTGTGCAGCTGCACGGATCCCCGCAGCTCCTGGATATTTCTCCGGACGACATCGAGGCCAACGCCGCGGCCGGAAACAGTACTGACATCCTGCCTGGTAGTGAAACTCGGATGAAAGAGATATTCGATCAACTCGTTCTCGTTCAGCAGGTCGGGATCGGCCACGAGACCGTCGCTTCGCAGTTTGGCCTTGATCCGCGCCACATCCACGCCGCCGCCGTCATCGGATACCCGCAGGACGACAAAGCGGCTGCGCTGATCGGCCGAAAGCCTGATGGTTGCGGTTTCCGGCTTGTTCGCCGCCCTTCGCTGCCCGGCCGGCTCGATGCCATGGTCAACCGCATTTCTCAGGATATGCATGAGCGGGTCGGTAATTTTTGCCCAGACAAACCGGTCCATATAGACGTCTTCCCCGGTGATGACGAGGTTGACCTTTTTTTCGAGTTTTCGGGCGGTCTCCCTGACGATCTTGAACAGCATCCGGGAAAGGGACGACATCGGCGTCATCCGGATGCGCATGAGTTTGTCCTGCATCAAACGCATGGTCAACTGCTGTTTACTGACTTGACCGCGGATATCGCCGGCCAGCAAAGCCAGCGTCGCATGTATCGAGTTGATATCGACGGTTATTTCGTTAAGCGATCTGATGATCAGGTTGAGCTGGGAATAGCGGTCCAGTTCGATCGGATCGAATTCCGCGAAGTCGCTCTCCACCGTCTCGCCGGCAGCCCCGCCCGGCGCAACGGGATTGAAACCGTAGAGGGATTTCACCTCAAAACCCGCTTCCAGTTCCTGCGATTTACGGCGCAGATTCTCTTTGACGTTGTCGAACTCGATCAGGGTCTGGCCAAACTCGTCAAGCATCTTTTCTACAGCACCCCGAGCGACAACCAGCTCACCCTCGATACTGACCAGCTCATCGAGATCGTCGAGCCTGACCCGCAGCACCCCGGATTCGCCCGGCAGGGGAGCCGGCTCATCTTCGGGGATCGATTCCAGAGAGCTTGTTTCGTGGCTCGTTTCGACGGCAGCCTCCAGCCCAGCCCTTTCTTCTTCAATAAATACCAGTGGTTCTCCTGGTTCGCCAGCCGTTGCCCGGATGCCCGCCGCTTTTGCCAGATGGACCTCGATCGTCTCGACAAGACGGTTCAGGTGGACCGAGCCGCTCGCTTCCGACGATTGCGACAGCAGTTCGATAAGGTCGATACCGGTGGCGAGAATCCGGACCTCTTCGGGGCCGATCTCAGCCGCATCGTCGTGGAGCCAGTCAAGCAGATCCTCAAGCGAGTGGGCGCCCCGGGCCAGCTGATTCACACCGGTCATCGAGGCGGCGCCCTTCAGGGTATGGACGGCCCGGCGCATGACGCTGACGGTCTCCCGCAGCTCCGGAGAAAGGACGCACGGCTGCTCGACCTGTTGCTCCAACGTATTGAGCGACTGGTTGATGACGATGAGATGCTCGTCGCACTCGGAACGGAATATCTCCAGCAGCAGCTGCTGCTCTTCGCTGACCGGCCCATCGCCCCGCTCCGTTTCCGGCCAGTCCGAATCGACGTCCGGCATCTCATCTGCCTCTTCAAGCAGCTCGGTATCGACAAGCTGTTCAAGCAGGATCACCGATTCATCATCAGCTTCCATCGCAGCAAAAATCTCTTCGCCAAAGTCAAATGGGGCTTCCGGCTCATCGTCTGTCCGGACGTGCAGTTTCGGGCCGGCAAGAAGGGAATGGAATGCCCGCAACTGATCCTTCACCCGGCGGACGGTCGAACTGTTTTCGGGATCGCTGTGGGTGAACACCGCTTCGAGAAAACGAAAAAAATCCTCGATCAGCCCGGCTGCCTCGGGCTGCTGCCACATGCCGCTGCCGCGAAGCTTCTCCAGCAGCAGCTGAAAATCCTGCATCATCTGGTGTTGCCGATCCATCCCGGCCATCCGGACCGCGGTTGTGAGAACCGCCACCGCATGGGTGAGCTTTCGGTAGACCGTGGCATTGTAGCTCTCAAGGCCCTTGCCTTCCGGCACCAGGCAGCCGGCCAGTTCCTGCAACAGTGGGATAATCGAGCGGATGGCGTCGAGACATTCCCACTGTTCCCCGGGAAAAAGCCGATTTTCTCCGTCCGTTCGCCGGTCCGGTCCATTCTCGGTGTGCTCGGCCGAGTCGCTGAACAAGGCAACGACCCGGTCATGAAAATTGTCATCCTCTGCCGGCAAGGTACCGGAGTTATCGACGACCGCGCTCAGTACGCCGGTAATCCGTTCGAGCGCTACCAGATTTCGGCCGGTAAGCTCTTTGCCTTCTTCGATCAATTCGGAGAGAAAATCCTCGACAATTCTTGCGCCTCGACTCAGATCGGTCAATTGAACCTGCGACGCAGCCCCCTTGATCGTATGAAACAGCCGGTGCAGTTCGTCGAGGGCGGCCGGAGCCGGCCTCTCGGTGGCAAGCGCCGTGAGACTTTGGCGTATCCCCGGGATATAGGAAGCAGCTTCCTGCATGAAAAGCTCAACGAGCTCGGCCTTCAGTATTTTTGCCATCTTTTTCGTCCTCTTTCCCGGAGGTTCAGCCGTGGTGTCCGGATCATCATGTTCATTTGCCGGGACCATCCTGTTCCCATCATCAGCGGGCCCTGTTATAGTCAACGAGTCGTGGCGCGGTCAACAATCTTCTGACATCGAGAATAGAGTAGAGCTGTTTCTCAACCAGCAAGCCGAAATGAAAAAGGGCCGTATTCACCCGACTCTCGGCGAAGGCGTCAAGAGGCTCTGTATCCGATTGAAAGCGACCCACGGTGCCGGCAATGCGATCCAGCCGGATCCCAACTTTGCGTTTCTTGTGGCGCAGGACGACAAACCGGCTTCCGCCCCCCTCCTCTTTGTCGTTCATACCAAGAAAACCGGGAAGATCGATGACGGAGATGATCTCGCTTCGGATATTGACTATCCCCTGGATCCAGGCGGGAAGGTTCGGCAGAAAGGTAATCGTCGGCAGCGGCCCGACTTCGGACATATCCTCAATGGCGATTGCCAGATGGAGATTGCCGGTCTGAACCAGGATATATTTCGTCAGTTTCTCCGGGACCCGTGTCGGATGCTGCTTGATCGAAGCGCCGGCGGTCGCTGCCGTCAACTGTGCATCGATATGCTGGATGAGATTGAAAAGATCAGGCAGACTTGACATACGTTCACTCAAAAAAAAGAAAATTTTTAGTTGTACGGCTTGTTCAGATGTGTTCGTCGATTACGGCAAGCAGCTTTTCCGGGTCGAAGGGTTTGGTTAAATATGCCACCGAACCACCCTGCAGCCCCTTCTGCCTGTCCACCGGGTTATTCTTTGCCGTCAGCATGACAATCGGCACATTCTTCAACCGGACGTCATTTTTAAACCGGTGGAGAATATCGTACCCGGTCATATCCGGCAGCGTTGCGTCGAGAAGAATAAGATCCGGGGTTCTCTCCCGGGCCTTTCTTATGGCTACTGCTCCGGTCGCCGCTTCATTTACCGTATATCCCCGTTTCGCAATCACCATCGATATCACTTTCCTGGACGTCGGGCTGTCCTCGACCACCAGGATCGATTTTTCCGGTTTGCCGCGCTCCGGGACCGCAGCCAGGGCGGGCTCCACCGCCCTCGCGACAACCGGTTCGGCAATCGGCCGAGTCTGCTTCGCCGGGGCCTGCGGGGCGATTTTGGCGGCAGCCGGCGGCGAATCAGCTTTTGGTTCTTTCTTCATCTCAGCCGGTCGATCGAGATATTTTTCCAGCACCCCGAGAAGCTTGGCGGGATCAAAGGGTTTGGTGAGATATTCATTCGACCCATGATGCAATCCTTTCATCCGGTCGGCGGGGTTGCTCTTGCCGGTCAGCATGATGACGGGAATCTCGGCAGATTTTCCCTGCCTGATTCTTGCCAAAACCTCATAGCCGGACATGTCGGGGAGCATCAGGTCAAGCAGCACCAGATCCGGAACCACCTCCGCCAGCCTCGCCAACGCCTCGGTACCGTTCTTCGCTTCGACGATGGCGTAGCCTTTCCGTTCGAGCAGCATGGTTATCACTTTTCGCGAAGTCTGGCTGTCTTCCACCACCAGGATGGTCTTTTCCGGGATTTTGATTTTGGCGGGGGAATCGGCAGCCGGACCTTGCCGCGCCGCCTGCTTCTCCGGAGGCGGCGGTTGAACGGCCCTGCTTCCCGTTGAACCAAGCAAGGCAGAGGTCCTGGCAAAAAGCGCTTCTTTAGGCGAGATCTGCAGAGCCCTGGCAATGTATTCTCTTGCCTGTTCAATCTTCCCCAGGGAATAAAAGCCCAGACAAAGACAATAGGCAATTCGGGAGTTGTCGGGACATGACGCCAATTCGCGTTCGTATGCGGCAAGGGCCTGTTCCAGCTCCACACTTTTCGTCGCCGCGGGCGCCTTCTGCCCGACGACCCGGAACATCCCATGGCAATGCGCGCAGCCGGATTCGGTTTCTTTCACCACGGACCAGCAAAAAAAGCAGCGTCTTACCGTTGAGCTGGCACCCGCCGCCAGCTGAAACTCGATCTTTTCTACTTCCAGCTGGATTTCCCGGTCGGCGTTTCCCCACTTTTTCGCTTCGTTCAGAGCCTTTTCAATATAATCCGCACGAGTCATCAGGCGGGAATGCCAGAGCCAGGCAGGGTAGTAAAAACGGTTCGAGCGCAGAATCTCGACCAGCCTTGCGCCTGCTTCCTTCCGGCGGAATTGATAGAAAAGATGGACAGCCTGCTGAAGTTTCTCCTCTTCATTGCCGGAGCCGATCCCCCGGGAAACGCCGGGAAGGTTATCCAGCAAACGCTCGACCACCTGCAAAGTCAACGAGACATTGCGGGCAGCCGGTTGCACCGATTCAACGGCCTGATACCCTCCATCCCGAATGGCCGCCAATGTGAGCAGGGCGCCGTTGCCGAGCAGCTGGCCGCACCCGGCGGTAATAATTCGCCCCTGGCGGACCTGCAACAGACCTGATCGTGTCGCATTGCTCACCTCAATATCGACATTGGCGGACTGCAACTGCAATGATTTCAGATATACGAGAACATTTCCCATATCATCACCGGAAACAATGCGAGCATCGGTCATAGAGGTCCCCAGAATGTTAAGTTAGCATCCGGCAATCATAGACAGACGGAATCGTGTCAGACGGTTCAGGGAGTCAAATCCGACAACTTTCACTTCAAACGGCTTCCGGCTCCCCTACCTTAAAGACCTCGACGGCTGAACGCAGATCCCGAGCCGTTCTGCTCAGAACGTTCATCGATGCCGCCGTATCCTGGGAAGAAAGGGAGGATTCCCTGCTTACCTCACCAACCTCTTTCATGGTTTTCGCGATGGTCTCGGACACCTGCACCTGACTCGTGGTAGCCGCCGTAATCGCCTCGATAAGTTCGGCAAGGTCATTGGAGACTTTCTCGATCTCCTGCAGTTTCTCATGGGCTCCGTCGGCAAGCTTCGATCCCTGGACAACCTTGCTTATACCTTCATCGATTCGGTTACTGACCTCCTTGATTTCAGTCTGAATACTTTTTACCAGCACCTCGATCTGTTTGGTTGAGTTGCTCGAACTGTCCGCCAGGCGCTGGACCTCGTCGGCAACCACTGCAAAGCCGTGTCCCGCCTCGCCGGCCATGGCCGCCTGAATGGAAGCGTTCAGGGCCAGGATGGATGTCCGGTCGGCAATCTCATCGATGATCTGGACGATGTTGCCGATCTCGAGAGAGGTCTCGCCGAGCCGCTTGATCGAACGGGCCGTCTCGTTGATCTGCTCACGGATCTCGGCCATGGCTTTGTTGGTCTCGATAACCGCCAGGGCGCCTTCCTGGGCGTTCACCCTTGACTGGCGCGATACCGAGGCCGACTTCTGGGCATTACCGGCAACGGCGCGAATCGATTCGACCATCTGTTCCATCGCCGCGACCGCCGCGGTAACCCCTTTCACCTGTTCGATATTTTTCTCGGCGAGGGTTATGGTCTGGTTGGCTACTTCCGCGGAGGTCTTATCCACCGATTGCGTTGCCACTTTAACCTTACTGATAATATCGGAGAACTGGTCGGCCATGGCGTTGAACGAATCGGCAATAGCCCCGGTCATATCTTCGGTCACCTCGGCCCGACTGGTAAAATCGCCATCGGTCAGGGTACTGATATCTTCCAGCAGCTTCATGATCGATTCCTGAATCGCATCGCGCTCCTCCTGACTCTGGATCAGAACCGTGATATTATCGAGCATGCCATTCAGGGTGGAAGCCATAACGCCCAGTTCGTCGTTGCTCACCACCGCGGTACGGGCTTGAAAATTGCCCAGGCCGATTTCGGCAAGGAGGCCCATGATTTGGTTGACCTGATTGGTGAGTCCCCTGGACAGCTTAACAGCGATGAAGACAGCTAGCAGGATTGAGACAATACCTACGGCCAGAACAATTTTCTTAACCAGGTCCGCGGTTTCTTCCATATCCTTGGTTGCCTGTGTTTCATTGGCAACGGAATAGTCAAGAAACGATTTGATAACCGGCTCCGCTTTCTTCGCCGCATCCTGATAGCCGCTGATCCTCGCGGCAATGATTCCGTCGGTATTTGTCACCTCGACGAACCACTTATCATACTCGGCGAGCTGTTCGGCAATCTTGGCCTTTTTATCCCCGGCAGTCGACGGCTGATTCAGCAGATTTGCAAATGTTGTTTTCTGTTCTTTTACCCTGGCCAGTTTGTCGCGGTCCGGAACCGTCAGGTAATCCTGCAGGACCGCCTTGAGCTGGTAGTACCCGTTCTGCACCGGAGCCTGACCGAGCGCCAATGCCGTCGTTCCAAGGTTCTCGAGACTTTGCCGCAGCTTGACCAACTCGCCGAATTCCTTATCCACCCTGAGTTCGAGAATATTTACCGTCCCGACGAAGGCGCTGAGGTATTCGTTGATGGAATCCATGGCCGTCTGGGCGGCTTCAACATCCTGCGGCGTTTTGGCCAGCTGTTGAATCTGGTACAATGTCCGGTATGCCTCGCCGCCATTCGCGATGAAAGGATTGAGATACACTTCCTTGGCCTCGCGAATGCCGATTTTTTCATGGTTCAGCAGAAAATCCTTTTCGAAGCTCTGCATGACCCGCAAGGTTTTTTCCGTTTCCAGACTGAGACGGGCAATTTTGCCATGGACCCGCACCAGATCGTCGATTGTTTGCTGGGCATAGGTCTGCGAAATGAGGGTGATGGCGATTACCACCATGGTAAGCGCAATCAGCGTCATAAACGACCACAACAGTTTCCCGCGAATCTTCCGATGTCCCGCAAGTTGTGTAACTACACTGCCTTGCACGCCAGGCTCTCTGCTTTTCCCGTCCATTCCGTCTCCATGATTTCTGTTACTGTCCTTGAATTTGGACAAGCTGTTCCGAACGACGTTGCCGGCAGCTCCCAAAAACCGCACAATGCACCTGCCAGGATGTAAAAACCACCTTCAGACTAACCTAAACCCTCTATTCCTTGCAACTTTTTTGCACAAACCGGATTCGGTTCTTTTCTGGACCATGACAGACCGGCCTGTGCCGAATCAAGAATGCCATGAATTGACTCCGGGGTGGCCGGGATGAGCCGACACCCCGGCGACTTAGGAGCCGTTACGAAATAACTTGGCCATATTATTTTTTTGACAACGGCTTAGCGAATTGCGAGAAGCCTGGCTTTGATGTTCTCGACCGCGAGTCCCTGGTGGGGCAGCTGCTCCGCTATCCCGCCATGCCCGATTTTATTCGTGCCCATGGCTCCATATCGCGGAGCAAACCCTCTCTCCAGGAGCCAGGTGCCATAACGCACACCGAGTCCGGTTTTGCTGTTCTGGCTTTCGACCACAAGAACAAAGGGACTTTTGCCGACCTTGGCCAGCATCACCTCGTCGATCACATTCAGCGTCGGCTTGTTGATCAGCCCGACCTGCATGCCCTGTGTTCTCAGCTGCTCCACCGCATCGAGGCAGCGATAAAGCATTTCGCCGTAGGTGACGATATAGCCGTCACGCCCCTCGCGGATGACTTCGTCCCTGCCGGGCTCGAAAGAATAGCCGGCATCGAAATATTTCTCCCCTTGCTCATTGAGGATGAAGGGGGTCGCAGAACGGGTGGAAAACAGGAAACGCAGTCCCGCATCGCTAAATATTTTCTTCAGCATCGCCCGTAACTGCAGGGTATCGGCGGGAAAGTAGAGACGGGTCAGATCGCCCTCGGCGACCGCGTTATCGGCAAAAAAGTTATTGATCCCGAAGTGGCAGGTGTTATCCGCCATATCATCGATGCCGGCATGGGAGAAGTGGGCGAGAACATTGGCATGATTGAGACGGGCCATGGTGATCTCGGAAACGACCATTTCCAGGAAGGCGGAAAATGTGCCGAAGATCCCCTGCCTGCCCGGCTCGGAACCGAAACCCGCGGCAACCGAAAAGTTATTCCTTTCCATGATCCCGCCATGGACATACACCTCGGGATGCTTCTTGCCGATATGGTGAAGTCCGCACGACCCTTCGAGATCGGAGTCGACTACCAGCACTTCCGCGGCCGGGCTGGCCATGCCATCGAGCAGCTCGCACACCACCTTGCCGAAGTCGTCGCGCACCTTGCCCATTTCCGGGGTGCTGCCCAGATAGGCGACCTTGGTTTTTTCAACCGGATAATTCTGCAGCATTTCGACGGCCGCGGTCAATCCCCGGCCGGTGAGGTAATCGACTGCAAGATTCACGGCGATCACATCATGGCCTTTCGGCGAGCCCTCAATTCCGGGAACGCCTACCGCCATCAGCCGTTTATTGATCAGGGCGACAGGCCCGTCGGCAACAAGCGCCTGGCGAATCCTGGCAAACAGGGCATCGATTTCTTCACCGTCACCGACGTTTACGGCAAGTCCATGGCCGGCCAAGGTGCCGGCCACTTCGTAGCCTTTCATATACTTGCTCGGGTGACCGGCGATGGTGACATCGTTGTCGTCGATAATCACTTTGACCTTCAGGTTCCTGGCCACGGCATATCGTGCCGCCTCGGCATTATCCCCTTCCATCTGGGAACCGTCGCTGCCGAACATGACTACGGTTTTGGCCGGGTCCGCTTCGGCGACTCCATTGACATAGCTCCATAAATGGCCAAGCCGGCCCGACGAAAAAAATACGCCGTTTTTCTCGTCGCGTTCGGGATGCCCGTAGAAGCCCTTGCCGTACTCACGATAGTGCAGCAGCGACTCCGGTTGCTTGAAACCGTTGAGAACCGCCATCATATACTGAATGGCCACCCGGTGGCCCGCCTCATCGAAATAGACCGGATGGATAGCTGCGGAGCCTTTCATGAAACCATCGACAATCAGCACTTCCGGCGTGATATCGAAGGCCCCTCCGGTGTGTCCTCCCAACCCTTTGACATTGGCCAGAGCGGTAAAGAAAACCAGGCTGTCGCGCACCAGCCGGATGTTGTCGATCAGCGTACGACGCTGCAGGTCGGTGAGCATGTCCTGCTGCACGTCGAACTTCAAGGGGGTATATTTACTTAAATCAATAGGGAATTTCATAACTACCTCGAGTTGAAACAATGATTTTATTTTGTTCCGAAGATTTTATCACCGGCGTCGCCCAGACCCGGCAGGATGTAGCCAACCTCATTCAAGCCCTGGTCAACCGCAGCGACGTAGATATCAACATCGGGATGGGCTTCGGTCACTCTCTTGATGCCCTCCGGCGCGGCCACAAGAAAGAGGCCCTTGATGGTCAGACATCCGGCTTTTTTCAAGGTCTCTATGGTAGCCAGCAATGTCCCGCCGGTGGCCAGCATCGGATCGAGAATCAGGGCAACCCGCTCTTTGATGTCCTTGGCCGTCTTCACATAATATTCTACCGGCTGCAGCGTCTCCTCATTGCGGTAATATCCCACCACGCTGACTTTGGCGGAGGGAATGAGATCGATAACCCCGTTCATCATTCCCAGTCCGGCCCGGAGAATGGGCACGATGGTGATCTTTTTACCTTTCAGTTCATCGACCTCAACCGGTCCTGCCCACCCCTGGATGATCTTTTTTTGAGTCGGCAGATCCTTTGCGGCCTCGTAGGTCAAGAGACGGGCGACCTCGGAAGAGAGATCGCGAAAATCCTTGGTGGAGATATCGTGTCGACGCATAAGACC
>CAYTVF010000085.1:12183-16133 GCA_964441345.1 uncultured Desulfopila sp.
AACCGCCCAGCGTGTTCACCCAACAGGAGGAATCATGAGAGTCAAAGACATTATGGAACCCATCAAAAACTGGCTGACCCCGGATATGTCCTTACGTGAAGCGATCCAGGTTATGCAGTCCACCAAACGCGGGCACGGCCTGTCCGTAAACGGCATCGTTGTGCTCGACGGCGCCATGAACCTCGTCGGCATTGTATCGACCAAGGATATTCTGCGGATCATCATTCCATCGCATGTTTATTTCGAAGAGCCGCATTCCGACATCTCATGGGAGGCGATTCGCCAGGAAAAATCCGCGATAGCGAGGTCCACCGAAGTCGGTAGAATTATGACGGACGATGTCCGGGTTATCTCCGCCGAAGAGACCCTGCTGCGCTGTGCGGACATATTGCTGACTGAGCAACTCAGACGTTTACCGGTGGTACGGGCCGACGGCAAAGTTGTCGGGGTTGTCTACCTGAGGGATGTCTACAACGCCCTGACCAAACTCCTGCTCGATTAAACCATCGCCGAAAACCACCGCAGGCAACCGGGTGCGGGCCGGATGACGCATGCAATTCCTGTATCCGGCCCACCTCACCTTCCAGTTGACGTAAAATGATATTGCCGTTTTTCCCCACGCCTTTTATATTGGCGTGCCGTGCGGCACTGGCCGAACAATAACTACGCACCATATCTAAAAGTGCGGATGGCAGCCGGAGCGGTGGCCGAAGTCGAGGTGTATGAGGCCGAGACCCGAACCCTGAGCTGGCATGACGGCGAGGTGACCCAGATTCTCCTGCAGAGCGGCGAACTTGCGCCCCAGGGCTTTCCGGTGGTCACCATCATGGACATGAGCGATGCCTGGGCGGTTTTCCATGTCCGCGAAGACCGGCTGGCGGAGTTTCCCAAAGGGCATGAATTTGCCGTGACGATTCCTGCTCTCGGCAACAGTCGTCATCAATTTCGCGTCAGCCACGTTGCCGTGATGGGCGATTTTGACCAGAGCGGTATGTCGCGAAGGTGGAAGTCCGCAAAAACCTGGCAACCGGCACGCCCGTCTTCGACATGGCCTTCGCCAATGCCGTGCCGGTCGGCAATCAGGTCACCCCCTTGTTCAACGTGAACACCAACTACGCCCAGTTTCTCGTCTCGGCCATGTTGCCGGCCGCCTGGCAGATCCTGATGGTTGCCGCCGCCGTGCTTTCCCTGGCGGCCGAACACCGCCGCGGCGGAGTCAAGGAGTGGCTGGGACCTTTTCCGATCCGGGCCCTGCTGGCCAAGCTCTTCATATTGGCCCTGCTCTTCTGGCTGCATGGCCTGCTCTTTCTCTGGCTGATGTATAGACTGCTCGGCTGGCCGATGCACGGCAGCTGGCCGCTGCTGCTCTTGGCCCAGCTGCTAACCGTATGGGCAAGCCTTGGCGCCGCTTCGGTCTTCTTTTTCCTGACCCGGGACGCCGCCAGAAGCCTCAGCCTGGCGGCAGCCTACACCGCCCCCGGCCTGGCCTTCATGGGAGTGACTTTTCCGATTAACGACATGACCCTGCCGGCCAGGATCTGGCGAAGCTTTTTGCCGGTCAGCCACTATATTGAAAGATGGTCGACGCGACGCCCCAGGTCCGTCTGGGCAGGCGGGCCTACAGTCTGGAGGAAGCGCAGAAGGTCCTGGTCGAACAATAATTGACCGGCCAACAGTGCTACTGGCGGAAAGCCGCCCCGCTGCGGCTGCTGCTGGTTCGCACCGCACTTTTTGTTGCCGTCTACTGGCTGCTCTGCATGTATTACTTCGGCTTCGGCTTTACCTACTATAACATTGCACGCCTGGCCGATTTCGCCGAGTTGAATCTGCTGATCCTGCCGTTTCTGCTTGGCGCCGCGTTTCTCGGCATCGGCCTCGGGCTGATGCTGCCGCGCCGCGAACTTGCGACCCTGCTGGTACTCCTGACCTCAATGCCGCTTATCTTCGCCTCGGGCTTTATCTGGCCCACCTCGGCGATTCCCGCCGCAATTTCCGCCGTGGTCCAGCTGATCCCGGTCATCCCGGCCATCAAGGCATTTCTTGCCTTAAATCAGATGGGCGCCACTTTTACCGACATCCTTCCGCTGTGGAAACAGCTCTGGCTCTGCGCCGCCCTGTATGGCTGTATCGCCTGGGCGATGATGCGGAGAAGATGGCAGTCGGGATTGAAAGACTGCTGAGTCCGGGCCCGATTTTACTCTTGCCCTGCTCTTGACTCGACCCCCGCCGATCGCCTGGCGGACCCAACCTTTGTCAACCGGCGCTGTCCGGCAGATATTCTTTGCGCACCGGGGCAAAGACCTCAAGGGCAACCGAGTCCTCGATGATCTCGGCGCCATGCTGCACCCCGCCGCCGATGCACCAGCTGTCCCCCGGCGATACATCATGGACTGCCTCGCCGATGGTCAAGCGAATCCGGCCGCTCACCAGATAGCCGGTCTGCTCGTGGGGATGGGCATGCAGCGGAAGTATGGCGCCCGCATGCAGTCTGAACTCAACCATCAAGGTCTTCTCGCCATACACCAGAGTCTTTTGCTCGATTCCAGCCAATGCCCGCATATAACCGACTTCGCTCTGCTTCTCAAACATCTCCGCACCTCTCCCTGTCTGCCTGCATGGTTTCGCTGCTGCCCATTTTACCGCGAACAGTTACATTTTTCATGTTTAAAACCCGGTAACCTGGCCGATTCCTGCCAACTCCGGCCGCTCAAACAAGACAGGAGAACTTCTTGCGGTAGTAGGCGGACGGCGAGAGGCCGGTGTGTCTTTTGAAGAGCTTTCTGAACGAGCTGATATCCTCATAACCGGCCTGCAGGGTGACTCCGTCAATGGTCTCGGCGGTTGTCTCAAGGAGCTTTCGCGCCGCTTCGATGCGCAGTTGCTGCAGGTAGAGGGACAGATCGAGATACGCGGAGACCCCGCCGGCGGCGGTGATGCAATCCCCCTCGTCGACCAGCATCTTTTCCCGTTTCAGCAGGATATCCGGAAAACGTTCGGCAAAACTGTCCGCCAGGTTCCAATGGGTCGTCGCCTTTCTGCCTTTCAGCCTGCCGGTCCGGGCCAGGAGAAAGGCCCCGGCACAGACGGAACAGAGACAGGCGCCCTGTTCGCCCTGGCGGGCAAGCCAGTCGATCGTTTCATCGTCGGCAAGGAGTGGTTCCAGATCGCCGACGATTACCGGCACCAGGACAATGTCATAGACGATTATCCGCCGCTGAAATTATCCGCAAACTTGACGTGATGTAACGACCGGCCCCATGCCTTTGGCCGCCTGGGCCAAAATCATCCATTGCTGAGAGCTGGTTCCGGCCGGTTAAAGGGAGCGATCGGGTGGGAACCGCTTACACTTTGGCTGGCGAAAATGGCGGCGAATGACAAGAGAGTACACGATCAGATTCACCACGACGACAAACAAGCCGAGGTAGATCTGGATCCCATGAGTGAGTTCGGCCGGATAGACAATGGGAATGAGATAATGCTCGATAAAACCCGAGGAATAACCTTGTTGACCCGCCAGGTGACTGAAATGGTTTTCCAGGGGGGTGAGCGGGCAGATATTGCCGGAAAATTCAATATAGCTACCCCAGACCGCCGCCGGCAGATGCAGCAGGACCAGCCATGTCCGGCACAGGACGAAAAAACCGCCGGCGACAACAAAGACGATGAACAGCAAATGCAGGAGTATGACCAGATCTGCGAGGATTCGATAGAGCATCGTCGGCAACCGAAAGCCGGAAAATTACCAGTTCCGCGAAATGCGGCCAACGCCAGCTTCTCCGTGGGTACCGCCACAAAGAAAAAGGCAACGGGACCATGGCTGCTGCAGAATACAGCCATGATCCCATCTTTTCAACGCTTAACTAAACCTTTAGTTAGACCTTCAGATTAATCATTTAAATCAGTAATGTCCGGTTAGCAAATTGCAGTAAAAAAAAAATGAAAATATTTTA
>CAYTVF010000086.1:0-16124 GCA_964441345.1 uncultured Desulfopila sp.
ACCTATGCGCGTATTACTGGTAGACGATGAAGACGAATTTGTCACCACCCTGGCCGAACGACTCTCCATACGGGGATTTACGGTCGAATATGCAACTAAGGCTTCCGATGCCCTCGTCCTTGCGGATGAAAATGTCTATGATATAGCTGTACTCGATATGAAAATGCCGGGTACCGGAGGACTGCAGCTGAGGGAGATGCTTGAGCACAAGTATCCGAATATGAAATTCATCTTCCTCACCGGACACGGGTCGGAAGAAGACTATCGGGCAGGCTCATCGGGAGCGGCCGGGTATCTGGTCAAGCCAGTCGATATCAATACTCTCATTCAGAAGATGAATGAGGCAGTGGGCAAATAAGGAGCTGGATTAATGAGATCTGAGTACGACAGCATCGGTGAGTCGGGATTGCGATTTTTTGGCAAGGTTTCCGCCTCCATCGCCCACGAGCTCAAGAATGTCCTGGCGATTATCAATGAAAACGCTGGCCTGCTTGAGGATTTGACTTTCGCCGCGCAAAAGGGGGCGGCCATCGATCCGGAGCGCCTGGGCAAAGCCTGCGGGCAATTCAACAAGCAGATTCACCGGGCAGACTCTATTGTTAAAAATATGAGCTACTTCGCCCATAGCGTCGATCAGTTCGAATCCCAGGTCAATCTCCATGAACTCGCGGTACTGGTAGGCAACCTGGCCGGACGATTGGCGGCTATGCGAAAGCTGACGATTGTTGTGGAGCCGCCGGCAACACCGGTTATTATTAAAAGCAACCCATTTCTTCTACAAAATCTGGTCTGGCTCTGTTTGGAATTTACTTTTGGCGCAACAAGCGCAGGGGGGACGCTACGGCTCATGGCGGGAAAACATGATGGTTGCATGAGTCTTCGGATTGCCGGGATAGACGGTCTGACCGAAGGTTTTGCCACCCAGATGCCAGCTGGCTCTGTTGAACTTCTCGATGCAATCGGCGCGAGACTTGCGGCCGACATAAATACAAAAGAACTTACCCTTGTTTTGACCTGATATGGCAAGAATAGATCTCATATCACGGTCATATTCAATGGCTCATAGAGGAAGGAGGATATCATGAGTGAAAAAATATTGATGATTGACGATGAGCAGGATTTTCTGGACGTCATGTCCGAACGGATGGAGGCGAGGAATATGGTAGTTTCAACCGCCTCATCGGCCAAGGAGGGGCTGGCCAAAGCGGCTGCCGGTTCGTTTGACGTCGTCATCCTCGACCTGATGATGCCGGAGATGGACGGTATCGAGGCCTTGAGGGTCCTGAAGGAAAAAAATCCGGACCTCGAGGTAATTCTCTTAACCGGTCATGCCACCATCAAGCAGGGCATAGAGGCCATGAAGCTTGGTGCTCTCGATCTGATTGAAAAACCCGCCGACATGAATGCGTTGACCGAGAAAATTCATGCCGCACAGGCCAAAAAAATGGTGATTGCCGAAAGGAAGAATGAAGAAATGGTTAAAAAAATCCTGGCCGAGAAGGGCTGGTAAGCCAGCGGAAGAAAGCCCGTTGCATACAGGACTGGCGTTTTCACAACGCTATCAGATCTCCTGCTCTCAGTGGGAAGTGTCATTTTTGCTGAGAGCAGGGTCATCGTCAACCTGTCCATAGTATTCCAGAGAGGAAGGGTCTACCTGGAATACTGTGATTTGCCCCCTCATACACCCCCCCCAATAAATTTGCCAGGTATTTTGCCCGGACCACCGCCACGAATATCTGTTTAATGTTCCAAAAAGTTTCATAACGTTCAGTTGCTTCGCCTCGCACCATTGGTTTTATCTGGGCTCGGACCCTGCTCGGGGTGATGATTGGGTCGGTAATAATTTATATAACAGACTGATAATGCAATGCTGTTGCGTGGAAGCAAGCCGTTTTTGGCGCCATGTTCTGTTTTGGTTCTCGATTGTGCAAAGAGGCAAAGGTGGTTGAAGCATATTGGAACATATAGAAACAGATATTGCGGCTTGAGACATTCCTCGAGGTCGCCGGGGTGACCCGCCGACCTAATAAAAATGAATAAATTAAAAGAGTTGAATGCAAAATATTCAACATTTTATAAATGGCATGTCCTTTGCTAAAACTGTTGCGGTTTGTAAACGAGTCGTTTCGCGATATAAAACATGGTTTTAGAGGCTTAGATATACGAACGTAAAAGATTTTCAAAACGAAAAGGAGTAGTCATGTTAACCGCCCTGGTCATTATTTTTATTTTGGCATATGCCTCCATTGCCCTTGAGCATCCCCTCAAGGTCAACAAATCTGCTTCCGCGCTTATCGGCGCCGGCCTGCTCTGGACAATCTATGCCCTCATGGGCGGAGATCATCATGTGATTTCGGAAAATCTACGCGAATCACTTGCCTCAACTGCCCAGATCGTCTTCTTCCTGATGGGCGCGATGACCATTGTCGAAGTGGTAGATGCCCATAATGGCTTTCGGGTTATTACCTCGAGAATCAAGACTACCAAAATCACCTCCCTGCTCTGGCTGGTGGGCTTCGTTACCTTTTTCCTCAGCGCCATCCTTGATAACCTGACGACGACCATAGTCATGATATCGTTGATGAAAAAATTGCTTGACCGACACGATGACCGCTTGTTTTTCGCCGGTATCATTGTCATTGCCGCCAATGCCGGCGGCGCCTGGTCGCCGATCGGCGATGTCACCACCACCATGCTGTGGATCGGCGGCCAGATTACCTCCCTCGCTATCATTGAGGGTGTTTTTCTTGCCTCGCTGGCCTGTCTGGTCGTGCCGCTGATTTTCCTGAACTTTGTCCTGCGCGGCAAAGAGGTCGTCGGCCCGAAAGGGGGTGACAACGGCAGCGACATATCAACCACTCCGTTTGAACAAAATCTGATGTTTTTCATGGGCATCGGCTGTCTGGTGGCCGTGCCGATCTTTAAAGCCGTCACTCATCTGCCCCCATTCATGGGTATCCTTTTTGGTCTCGGCATCCTTTGGCTGGTCGGCGAGATGCTGCACCGCAACAAAGAGGACGAGTTCAAGGAACACCTGACCCTGGTGTCCGCCCTCAAACATATCGACATGAGCAGTATTGTCTTTTTCATCGGAATCCTGCTGGCTGTCGCCACCCTGGAGCACACCCATATCCTCACCGCTCTCGCCCAGTGGCTGGATCATACTTTCGGCCGTCAAGATGTGATCGTTGCCTTGATCGGACTCCTCAGCGCCATAGTCGACAACGTGCCGCTGGTTGCCGCCTCGATGGGTATGTACAGCATGACCACCTATCCAACCGACAGTTTCCTGTGGGAGTTCATGGCCTATTGTGCCGGAACCGGCGGTTCGATTCTGATCATCGGTTCGGCCGCAGGGGTTGCCGCCATGGGGTTGGAGAAAATTCACTTCTTCTGGTACGCCAAAAAGATCGGAGCACTCGCCGCGTTGGGTTATTTTTCGGGGATTTTCGTCTACATCGCGCAGTATAAGATGCTGCACGGCTGAGAGCAGGGCGTGCACCACCATTGGTGCACGAAGTGCACCCTACCCCAAAACAAGGTCTGAGAATTGTTCATAACCATAAAAGAAAATTACAGCCGGAACCCATTCCGCCTGCATTGAAAGACGAAAAAACAGGACAATGGGTGGCGTTGAAGAAACTTTAAAAATGAGGGGAAAAGCGAAATGGAAGAAGAATTGAAAGCCAAGGTGCTGCTGGTCGACGATGAAGCGGATTTTCTGATAACGTTAGCCGAGCGCCTGGAAGCCAGGGGGTTGAAGGTTAATACCGCCGCTAACGGCGAAGATGCAGTTGCCAAGGTCGATAATCAGAGTTTCGATCTCATCATTCTCGATCTGGCTATGCCGGGGATCGATGGTCTTGAGACGCTGAAACGGATCAAGGCGAAACAGCCCGATGCGGAGATCATCATGCTCTCCGGTCAGGGTTCGATCAAGACCAGCATAGAGGCCATGAAACTCGGGGCGGAGGACTTTATCGAGAAACCTGTCAATATCTCGGACTTGATGGAAAAGATCAGCGAGGCCAAGAACAAGCAGTTGCTGGTCCTGCAATCCAAAAGCGTCAAGGAGATCGAGAAAATCCTGCATACCAAAGGCTGGTAGAAAAATAAGGGTCGCGGCTATTGTCTCAACATTATTCGATAAATGCCGTGAGTCTGAACTCTATACGTCAGAAGCACCGATGGCGTCAAATTTTCGAGAAGGAGAAACCTTGTGAGCGTTGAAAATCAGACAATACGGGATATTATGATCCCGCTTTCCGGCTTTCCATGCATGAAGGAAAGCGGAACGGTCCAAGAGGCTATTCAAAATCTTCGGTCGTTCTGTCCCCTCGGCAGTTCCGAGCCATGTGGCTTCAGCGAACTGTTGGTGGTGGATGATAACGGCAATCTTATCGGCAGGGTCACCCAGCAGGGAATTCTACGGGTGCTCTTTTCGACCCTGCTTGAACCGGTCGATATTAAATCTTTTGAAGGCAAGACCGCCGAGTACAGCGACCTAGCCACTCTGCTGAGCGGCGTGCTGATCAGGGAGGGCGTCAATCATCTGGCCGCCCCTGTTACCAGGGTCGTTGAGAAGGGCATCAGGGTTCTGCCTGCTACTACCGATCTCATTCATGCCATGTCGGTAATGGTTATCTGCAAGGAGACCGTTCTGCCGGTAGAAGAAAACGGCAAACTGATAGGCGTAGTCAAACTTGCCGAGGTCTTCGGGTCGCTCGGAGATAAACTTATTCTTATGAATTCCAAATAGTAAGAGGATGGATAACATGTCATCAACATATGTCGAAGCAGTGGAAACGAAGGCCCCGTTCGACTGGAAACGAGTATTTTTTCTCGTTCTGGGGATTGCTCTTTTCTTTATAATCTATTACTGCCCGGCTTGGCCCGACGCCATCGATCCCAAAGGCAATCATTTTATTCTGACCAAGGAAGGTAAAGGAGCTTTGGCGGTATTTGCCCTGGCTGCCACCTGGTGGATTTTCGAGGTACTGCCGATCGGCGTTACCGGTATTGCGATCGGAGTGGCCCAGGCCATGTTTCTCATTCGCAAACCGGAGGTAGCCTTCAAGGATTTCATGGATCCTTCGGTCCTCTTCATCTTCGGCTCCATCGTTATCGGTCTGGTCTTCACCAAAAGCGGTTTGACCAAGCGGATGGCTTACAAAATGCTGTCTATTGTCGGTGAACGGACCAGCATGATCTATCTCGGTTGTTTTATCATGACTGCGGCGCTCACCCACCTGATGGCCCATACCGCGGTGGCGGCCACCATGTTTCCGCTGCTGCTGGCCATCAACGCCTTTTACTCCGATAGCGATGAGCCGACCAAGTTCGGTAAAGGTCTCTTTATCGGTATGGCCTATGTTGCCGGTGCCGGCAGTATCATTACTCTGCTCGGTGCCGCCCGCGGTGCTGTGGCCATCGGATTTTTCAAGGAGATGACCGGCAAGGAGATCAGTTTCTTCGAGCTCTCCTACTACATGGCCCCGGTCGGGTGGCTGATGGTCTTCCTCATCTGGGGACTCATACTCCTGGTCTGCAAGCCGGAAAAGGCAGTTATTCCTGGTTTGAAAGAAAAAGCCAAGCGGATGTATACCGAGTTGGGCGGTTGGAACAGGAAGGAAATTTTGACCTTGGCAATTACCCTGGCCGTCATCCTGCTTATAGCTCTGAAAAACTGGGTCCCGGCCTTGAAGACCATCGACAAGACGGCGATTCTCCTGAGTTCAACGCTGCTGTTCTTTATCCTGAATATTCTGAAGGTTGAGGATCTCGAAGACATCCCCTGGAATATCATCCTGCTCTTCGGCGGTGCAATGTCCATCGGCTTCTGCCTCTGGCAGACCAAGGCGGCTGAATGGCTGGCAGTGAACTGGCTGCAGCTCTTCACCGATGCTCCGGCCGTGGTCTTTATCCTCGGTATGGCCTTCTTTGTCATGATCATGACCAACTTCATCATGAACGTGGCGGCTATCGCCATCTCTCTGCCGGTCGCCCTGGTTGTTGCGCCGTATCTCGGCGTGGCCGGCGAAGTTATCTTCTTCTCCGCCCTGATGACCGCCGGTATGCCATTTCTGCTGCTGATCGGCGCGGCGCCTAATGCCATTGCCTATAACTCCAAACAGTTTACCACCGGCGAGTTTTTTAAATTTGGTATCGCCGCCAGTATCATGCTGATGGTGGTGGTTTATCTGGCCGTAGTGTTTATCTGGCCGCTCATGGGAATGCCGGTATTTTTAAAGTAAAGATTTGAGCAAAAAATAATGCGATGGCCGGAAACATTTCGACCATCGCATGCCTGCTGAACATCCCTTACCACCTGATATGGAGAAGATTACGTTGGGCAAGACAAAAAAAATGAAGGTGCTGGTCGTCGACAACGAGATGGAATTTGCCTCGACATTGGCGGAACGTCTGCGGTTGCGTAAAATCGAGGCAGAGAGTGTCTATTCCGGTGCGGAAGCGCTGGCGGCCGTCCCCCGTTTTCGCCCCGACGTGATGATCCTTGACCTGCAGATGCCCGATATGAACGGCCTTGACGTGCTGTCGAAGGTCAAAGCGCTCGATCCGACCATCGAGGTGATCCTCCTGACCGGCCATGGGTCCTTTGATGCCGGTATCACCGGTATGGAGTTGGGCGCCTTTGACTACATTATCAAACCGGTTGATCTGACACTGATTATGGAAAAAATCAGCGAGGCCTGTGGCAAAAAAAAAGGAAAATAATAAAGACCGTCCCTGTTCGCGTCGATTTATCTGCCTGAGTTCTCTCCCCTGCCGAGTTTTTTCTTTTGGCTTGCGCGTTGCCTTATTCTCTGCTTTGCTATCGCTTGATTTGTTGCGCTTCCATGGCAACGTTTTGGGCGGTCGATTCATTTCACTCTCTTGTCATTGTGCAATGCGTATATTTCCATGATGAAAAAGACCTTCGCTATCCCGGGTGAAGTGGTGCTCGATGACCTGCTGTCCGGTTTTCCCCATGCCTCTGCGGTGCTCGATGAGGGCTTCAAAATTGTCGCCGTCAACCAGATGTTCGAGGCCTTGACCGGCTATGGCCGCGATAGCGTGATCGGTGTTTATGCCGAGTTCATTCTTCGCAGCAATATGGGCAACAATCGGGGCCAGGTTTTTCAGAGGGTTGTTGAGACCGGTGAGCCGGCGACGATCGAAGGCGATATCATCAATCGCAGGCGCAAGAGAATCTGCATACGGTTCACCGTGTCACGCCTGCATACCGGACGCGGCAGTCATGCGAAAGGCCTGCTGGTGGTATTGGAGGATATCTCGGCCATACAGGCCACTGCCAAGAATATGCTCTTCAGCGATTGGACTACCGATATTATCGGTCATAGTCCAAAGATGCAGGCGGTGTTCGAGATCATGCCGCTCATGGCCCATACCGAGGCCTCGATTCTCATTACCGGCGAGACCGGCACCGGCAAGGATAAAATTGCCGAGACCATTCACCGCAATTCGCCCCGCGGCAAGTTCCAGTTCATCAAGATCAATTGCGGCGCTCTGCCGCCCGATCTGCTCGAATCGGAGTTGTTCGGCCACGTCAAGGGGGCCTTTACCGGTGCCGTTCGGGATAAGCCCGGTTTGTTTAAACTCGCCGACAAGGGTACAATCTTTCTCACCGAAATCGGCGACATGCCCTTGTCGCTGCAGGTCAAGCTGCTCTCGATCCTTGATGACCGGGCTTTCTATCCGGTTGGTGGCGAGCGCAAGGAGCGAGTCGATGTCCGGGTGATGGCGGCAACCCATCGTTCTCTGCGCGAACAGGTGGTAGTCGGAGCCTTTCGCGAAGATCTCTTCTACCGCCTCAACGTCCTGCATATTCATCTGCCGCCCCTGCGGGAACGGGATGGGGATATCCGTTTTCTTCTCGATTATTTCCTGCAGGATTATGCCAGGAGGCTGGGTAAGGAAATCCAGACGTTTTCGGCGGCGGCCCTGCAGCATCTCCTTGACTATCCCTATCCGGGGAATATCCGGGAGTTGCGCAATATCGTCGAGTACTGTGCCAATGTCTGCCGCAAAAGAGATATCGGCAAGGAGGATCTGCCGGGTTACCTCCTGGAGCGTGCTCCGGAAGCTTTGCCGGCAAGTGAGTCCGGTACGATCCTGAGGAAAGTCGAAGAGGCGGGAGCAACCGCTTCTGCAGAAGAAGGGCTGCTGGCGACCGACGAGAACTGGCCGGCAATCGAGAAAAAGATGATTCTCCAGGCCCTTACCGCCAGTAAGGGGAACCGCTCAAAGGCGGCAGAGATGCTCGGTTGGGGGCGGACGACGCTGTGGCGCAAGATTGGCCAATATAATCTCGGTTGATTGTTATAATCTATGAAGAAGACAGGAATGAAAATTCTCATTACCACGCAGCGGGATTTTGTTGCCCCGCGGTTCGATCTGACCGCCGAGGTGGTGATTGCCACCGTCGAAAACGGGGAGGGGATCGGCAAGCCAAGGGCCATCATTATGGATCGGCCTTCCCCGGAAGATCTCTGTAACATGATCATGGAAGAGAACATTGCCCTTGTGATCTGCGGGGGGATTGAGGAAAGGTACTATCAGTTTCTCACCTGGAAGAAGATCCAGGTTATCGACTACGTCATCGGCGACAACGAATCCGTCCTGAAAAAGGCCATTGCCGGCGAACTCCAGGCAGGCGATATGTTGCCCCTCGCCCGCAGCAACTTGAGTCTGTGATTGGTGCGGGCCGAAGGACTTATCCAGGGGCTACTGAATATGTTCGAGGCCCGGCGCAGGAAAATTGCGGCAGAGCGCTTTGACCTCTTCGGCAATACGCGTAAGGTGCACCTCGTTTTCGGGATCGGCAATCACCTGGTCGATGAAATCACTGACAACAAGCATCTCTTTTTCCTTGAAGCCCCGGGAGGTTAAGGCCGGGGTTCCCATGCGGATGCCGCTGGGGTCGAAAGGCTTTCGCTTGTCGAAGGGGATAGCGTTGTAATTGAGCACTATGCCGGCCTTATCCAGAGCTTTGGCCGCCTTTTTCCCGGAGATATTTTTATTGGTGAGATCAACCAGCATCAGATGGTTGTCGGTGCCATTGGTTATCAGGGAAAAGCCCTTCGCCATGAGCGCATCCGCCAGGATTTTGGCGTTTTTGACCACCTGGGTGGCATATTGGCGAAAGGAATCCGAGGACGCTTCTTTCAGGGCAACGGCGATGGCTGCGGTGGTATTGTCGTGGGGTCCGCCCTGGATGCCGGGAAAGACGGCCTTGTCGATAGCCTGGGCGTATTTTTCCTTACAGAGAATCATCGCGCCCCTCGGGCCTCTGAGCGATTTGTGGGTCGTTGTGGTGACCACATCGGCAAAGGGAACTGGAGAAGGATGAACCCCTCCGGCGACCAGACCGGCGAAATGGGCCATATCGACCATGAGCAGGGCATCCACCTCATCGGCAATCTCCCTGAATCTCTGGAAGTCGAGGATCCTCGGGTAGGCCGAGTGTCCGGCGATAAGAATTTTCGGCCGTACGGCTATCGCTTTTTCGCGGATGGAATCATAGTTGAGCAGGCCGGTTGTCGGGTCGAGTTCATAGGACTGAGCGTTAAAATATCGGCCGGAAATAGACACATGCGCCCCGTGGGTGAGATGGCCGCCGTGGGGCAGGGCCATGCCGAGGATGGTATCGCCGGGGTTGAGAAAGGCCAGGTAGACCGCAATGTTGGCCGGTGAGCCGGAATACGGTTGGACATTGACATGTTCCGCTCCGAAGACATCCTTCGCCCGTTGGATGGCAAGTCGTTCAACCTGGTCGATGATCTGTTGCCCTTCATAATACCGCTTCCCGGCATAGCCCTCGGAATACTTGTTGGTGAGGACTGAACCGGTGGTTTGCAGCACAGCCTTCGAGACATAGTTTTCGGAAGCTATCATCCGAATCTTCTCGGCCTGGCGTTTTTCTTCCTGCTTTACCAGGGCATAGATTTCCGGGTCCTGGTCTTTGACACTTTCCATTGTATCTCCTTCTGGCTTCTCTTCGTATCGCATCCTCTGTTCAATGAGGCAACAACTATAATAAAAACGGGAGAAATTGAACAGAGGAAAGTGTACGGTCGAGGAAAAGATCAGGGCCGCCGCGTACGTCGGGCGCGGCGGGGGAGTCGTACCGGCCTCTTTCTCAGGATAGTTCCGGATAATCGGTAAAAACAGCAGTTGCCCCCATGGCAAAAAGAGCCTTCTGCCTTTCTTTCGAGTTTACGGTGTAGACATTAACGCCGATTCCGGCGGCGCGAAGTCGGCGGATGAGTTCGGCGTCGCAAATATCATCGGCAGGGTGGTAGGCTGCCACGTCAAGGGATTGAAGATAGCCGACAAGGTCGTCCGGATGCGACCCTGCAACAAGGGCAGCGGTGGAAATCATCGGCGCGAGTGTTTTGACAATCACGAGATAATCATGATTGAAGGAGGATATCAGAACTCTGTTGGTCGAGTGTGTTCTTTTTACTACCTCGATCACGGCTTCCGGGACTTTGTCGTTTTGTTCCCTTCCCTTATGATCCTTTATTTCTATATTGACCGGGATCTTGTGCAGCCCGGGATGGAGCAGGACTTCTTCCAGGGTCATGATCGTTTGGGGCAGTTCCTGAATCAGTTCGTCAGGATCAACCTCTTTATTATGAATGGCGGCGAAGGGATCGGTGTCCAGAAACCACGTTCCCACATCGAGGGCCTTGAGTTGAAGGAGGGTCCAGTCGCTGACGTTGAGGGATTGCAGGTTGAACTGATGACACCTGGCTTTTGCATTACTGGTCCTTGCAAGGCTCGGATCGTGAATCACCACAGGCACATGATCCTTGCTCATTTGGATATCCAGTTCGATGAAATGGCAGTGGCCGATACTGGCACGAAATGCGGAGAGGGTGTTCTCGGGCCTTTTTGAGCGATAGCCGCGATGAGCAGCTATAAGCTGGTATGATTTGAAATTATCAAAGAAGGTCATGGTGTGAGAATAGTATTTCACATTGTGTGTCGGAGATACTCTTGCAAGTTCATATAACCGCATGCAATATTATATATAAAGTCCGTCGCAATCTCTTGCAACGAAATATAATTCAATGAACTTCTTGAAAGAAGCCGTTTTCAGCCACGAATCCGATGAACTCATGATTTTTCCTGTGAGAAAAAGCATACGATGGGTCCATGTCTTCGACGTCAGGCTTGCAATTGCAGGATAAGCTGGGTAAACAGTGGACACTGACATCGATGGATGCTGTGCATCGATCTGTTTTTCAATTATTAGGAGAAATCTGTCTTAAGTATGATGAATTCATTTGTATCTCAATCGAAAATCCCGGTTGCTGTTTTTGTGCTTCTCTGTTGGCTAACAGCTTGTTCAGTTTCTAATGCCTTGGCAGCCAAAAAAAAGGTTTTGGCTGCAAAAAAAGAAGTATACGACATCATCTACATGAGAACCAATGACTTGGAGAAAGTTCTCGATTACAAGGAGGAGCTGGAGTCGGTATTTGACACAAGGGTACAGAAAAAACTGAAAATTGTCGGCCGGGGAGATGAATTTGCTTTGATATATGATGCAAACCTTTCCTCCCGAACAGTCGCCCAGACGTTAATAAAACATGCGGAATTGCTGGGGAATGCCGGTTTTGATGAGCCCTATGCCATTAAGGAACTGAATCTGGACCCTCTCTTCAATGTCAGCTATGGTATTGGCTCAAATCTTGAGCCACTGAAAGAAAAGTATCAGGTGCTGTATACCTGTCTGGGGGAAGACGTCAAGAGAGATCTGTTTGTCGAACAGACCGATTCAGGCAATTATGTCCTGGTTTATCGCCTGCGCGGGGATGAGGCTTCGGCGAACCGGGTTGCCAATCGACATGCTGCTCTTCTTAAAGCCAAAAAAATTACCACGTCTATTGCCAGAGAAAATAATAATACCGTGGTTTACGGCGAATCAAGTTTGATCGATGACGGATCGGCAGATAAAACGCCGGTCCGTCTGCTCGCCGAATCTTCCGCAAGTCCGGCCGCGGTTCAGAAAAATCAGCCCGTGGTACAAAAGAAAAATGAACACGCAGAACCACAGAAAATTGTAGCTGCGGCAAAGGCTGAAAAGGGTTTGCCTGCCGTAGAACATAGCGGTTCATCGACTCAAAATACAAGATTTGAGCAATCGATCGAGGACTACATTGAAAACCTCAAGAGAAAGGGGCTCATCGACAGCAATGAATCGACCGGTTGGATGGTTTATGATCTCGAACAAGATCGAAGGCTTGTGAGCATAAATGGCGATATGGAATTTCAGGCGGCAAGTATGATAAAGCCCTTCGTTGCCTTAGCCTATTTCCACCAGGCAAATGAGAAAAAGCTTCAATATGGTGCGCAAGTCAAAAGGCAGATGGAGGCCATGATTCAACGGAGCAGCAATGAGGCAACTAACTGGGTGATGAAGCAAGTGGGGGGGCCGGCTCAATGTGAAGCCATTCTTAAGCGATATTACAGCACCATTTTCAGGAAAACCGAGATTCAAGAGTATATTCCGGCGGGTGGCCGGACCTACCTCAACAGTGCCCCGCCGTCCGACTATGTCAGATTCATGCGGGCACTCTGGAATGAGGAACTCCCCTATGCTAAGGAAATACGACGATTGATGGCTTTGCCGGGGCGGGACCGCATATATTATGGCACGGCTATCCCCAGAGGCACCTTGGTCTATAATAAAACCGGTTCCACCGCTCGTCTCTGCGGGGACATGGGGATTCTCGTGCCGAAAACAAAAAAAGGAGAGGGATACCCCTATGTTATCGTCGGCATTATAGAGCGAAAATCAAGTGCATCCAACTACGGGCAATGGATGCATTCACGAGGCCGGGTTATTCGCGATATTTCAACACTGGTGTATGAGGAGTTGAAAAAGGAGCACCAATTAATGTGAAATAATCAACCGAGGGGACCGTCGACATTCTGGGTATATTGGGTCATCACCCAGCCGCGCCGGCCTTCTTCGGTGATAATATAAAGCCACTCCGGTGCTGCCCCGATTACCCCGAGAACCTCTCCGAGGCTGGCTTGGCCAATAACTTCTTCATCCAGACCGGGGCCGGACCGGACGTTGAGCATCTGCACAGTAGATTTCACCTCTCGCAGGATACTTTCAGCGGGAGGAGGATAATAATAAGAATAAGCCGGTTGCTGCCTGATGACGATCGGGTTCGATTGGACAATTACCGGCGGTGGCGCGGAGTAGACCACCGTGCGTGGGGGGGGAGGCTGATAGAGAATCGAACCAACCACGGCACCAGCCAGGAGACCAACACCCAGGTGTGTCAAAAAACGGTCGGAATGGTGATGGGAGTAACTGCGATGAGGGTAATAATGACTCCCGTATCCACCGGAGTAATGATTTGAGTAGCTGTGATACCTTGAGCCGGCAAGAGAAGGGGCGGCTGGAACGAAAGCGACAAAAATCATAATAAGAAGAGCGGATATCGACCTTTTCATATTAACCTCCCGTTAATATACGGTGACAAAAGGCTCCTATGGCAATCGTCAACCTTTTGTACCTTCGTAATTATAATGCAGAAATGGTCGTTCGGCAATGGCTGCTTGGGCTTGCAGAAGAGACCGGTGCCGGCAACATCACAGCAATTCCCGACTCAGACATTTGTGCAGTTTTTTTATGGCAGACTGCTCCAGCTGGTAGATGCTGCTTCGGGTAACTCCGAATGCTTCGCTGATGGCAAGAATAGATTGTTCCCTCCCCAGATAGGGGGGAAGCCCGTAACGGCGTTTGATGATGTCGCCACTTTTGGGCGATAGCTTCAGATCGATGGTGCTGAGCAGTAAGGACCGCAGCTGGGCTGCTTCAAACAAGCCCGCCGGGGATGGGCCTGTTGCCGGGAGTTCGGTGAGTGGAAGGCAGCCATATTCCCCCGGCAGACTCTTTTGCGATGCGGTGGCATTTTCAATGATAGTCGAATATTTGTTGAAGTTTGCGGAATCTCCTCTCTTTGCTGCTTTGGCATAACCTTCGACAGTGGTTGTGGAGATTCGAATAAGTCGCCCATCCAGAGCTTGGCGTTGAATCTCCTTGAAAATCCAGGCGGCCGCAAATGTTGAGAAGCGAACACCGCACGATTGATGATATCGGTAGGCAGCGCGCGCGACACCGATTCCACCGATCTGGACAGTATCTTCGTATGTCACCGATTCTCTGTAGAGCGTGCTGGTCCTTGCCGCGAGCATCTTTACCAAGCCTGTGGTGAGCAGCATGTATATGTTTCTGAGCGTATTGAGTTTTTCGACGATATGATGAAGTGCGACAAATTGATCGTCCTGCATCTCGCTCTGCGGCAGCTGGCTGAGGATACGGCTCCAGACCCTGGCGATAATCAGGTGTTGGAATGTTTTTTCAAGCGGCAGAGTGGTTCTCTTTGCAATGTCGCTGAACAGGAAGAGCGCTTCCCGCCTTTCGCCTTCGGCTGACTCATCGGTATTGCCGAAAAAGATCTTCCGGTTTCTGAACAGATAGATGTTCTGCAGTATGGTCAGGGTCGCTTGTCTGAATATTTGCGTGCTGAGCAGGAGTTCGGTAAATCGGTGCCTGTACAGCAGTACTTCCGTTGCCAATTCTTTTTCGTCAGCGGCCTCGAGTGTCTCGGCCTTCAGAGGAGGAGGGGAGCTTCTTGCTAACTGGTATTCCGCCCGAAATATTTTCGCTTCAAGATCGGGGCTCAGATTAAGCTGACAAACGCGATCGATAAAAGCAAGAGGTGATGGCATGGTGGCAAGCAGATCGATTATTTCAGGTGATCTGCAAGATCTATGCGATGGCGGTGGAGTGATTTCTGCGATCATGGTTATTGGCTTTCGTGATTTCTTTTGTAAGGGACTACTTATAACAAGAATATCACAAAAGACCTGCTTTGGTCTTAAAATAATTTTCCGGCAGAGTTTCGAATCTATTTATAACGGTGTCAAGAAAACGAGCAATAACATCCAACTCATCTTTACTGAAACCCTCGGCCAAAGCGCGATCATAAGCGGTCACAAAAGGCAGGGCATTCATGCCTAATTCCCTGCCTTTTGTGGTGAGGAAAAGCTGCGAAGCCCGCTTGTCGGTTTGAGAGGGCACTTTTTGCAGCAGGCCGTTTTTTTCCATCCTTTCAACCAGAGTGGTAATAGCCGATTTATTCTGCAAAAGCTCCCGACTCAGGTCTACGAGCAGGCAGCCGTCATTTTCCATCAGATAGAAAAGAGCTGCAATCTGGGTGGCACTGCCTCCGATTTTTTCCTGCATCTCACGGTCTATCCACTTCATAAGCGTGCGCTGGGCCAAATTTAATCTGAATAAAATCTGGTGAGAAGAGGTGCTTGCGATCATTGCCGTTGCAAACTGACCTTGACGGTAATGGTGGCGGAGCAGACCTCAATTCCATCGGCGTCGGTGATACTGACCGGGATATCCTTATCGCCGGGAATGGTCCAGTCGATTGTCCGTCCATCGGCGATGCCTCGCAAAGCTGATTTGGCCTTGGCCAGATACCTGACATTCATGCTTGTCGGTATCCATCGGCAGTTGTCTGGAATAGAAACATCCGTCATCAATCCGGCGGCAATTTCTGCCAGATTGCACATGGCTATTGCATGAACGGTACCCAGATGGTTGTGCACTTTCCGTGTATTTGGCATGGTTACCTCGGAATAGCCGGGTCTGAGCTCAACGAATTGAGGGTCAATAGTGGCAAAATAAGGCACGATTTCGCATATTTTATTGGAAAATTGAGTATTGCCCGCGGCTTTGTACAGATCAAATAACTGGCTCATGGCTGTGCGTTCCTGTGTGGTGAATTGTTTTTATTGCCGAGTTCCGGTCTCGCAGGAGTGTGTGCGGCAGCACCGGTAGTTTATATCTGTACTATATAGTCCATATATGCATCATTTGGTCAAGTGGTATTTTGCTGCCGTTGAAATGTGGGAGAAGGTACGAACGAAATAGACGTCCCTCCCAATAACTTGAGGGTGTGATGATGTCTACGCAGGAAAACAAAAAAACAAAAGCCCCGTTGAGTATAACTCAACGGGGCTCAGTTAAAAAGAATCGGCGGTGACCTACTCTCCCACATAGT
>CAYTVF010000087.1:0-15958 GCA_964441345.1 uncultured Desulfopila sp.
TTTTTTCCAGGAATTCACTGGATTTCGCGTTCCAGCCATACCGGTCGGTCAGATACCGTGACCCATGGCCAAAGACAAATATTGTCAGCGCGATATAGGGAAAAACAAGAAATGCCAAAATGTTGGCCCAATTCATATCAGACCTCCTTGCATTTTTTGTCCGAGAGGGCGGCCGCATAGGGCTGGAGGATATTGGCTGCCAGTCCCATCAGGCCAGCATAGCAATGTTTTTTTTGTTCAAGCCGTCGGGCCAGAGTAGCCACGGAGCCGAGGCAGGACCAGAGCAGGGCGGCGTCCTCCGGTTCCGGGCACACTGCTAGAAACTCCAGCATCAGGGGAAGATAATCCGGCAGCTCGCCGATGGCAGCGTCAAAGCCTTCCCGATGGTATATCCAAAGGAGTTGAGCCAGGGCCTTGCCACGGTCCTCGCTGTCGCCCATAAGATGATAGGTCAGGTGCAGACTGGTGGCCGGATCGAGATCAAAGGCCTGCGTGTAGACTTCCTGCAATCGTACGGGCGGGGTGCTTCCGGCATAAGTCAGAAACCTTCGCAGGAGTTCTTTGCCCTGTTCATCCGCCACCTCATCGACAATCTCGTCCAGGTCCGCGAGATCAGCGCTCCAGGAGGTGTCCGGGTATTCGAGCAGAAAGGCCAGCAGCTTACATTGCATTCGATCATTTTCGGTCATGAGATCCACCTTCCCGGTCTACCGGCACTCGGGGAATCCGGTGCATCCCTGAATGGCATGCAGCGGGCTTTTGTCCGGATGGGACGCGGTTGGTATTACAAACCTGTCTTCGAGCCTGGCGATGGCCAGAAGATCGTACATTTTAAGGATGCTCTCGGAATCAAGACCGACGGATGCCGCGATGGTCCGGTCCGGATTGCCTTCCACCCGTATCGAGCGCATAGCGGCCCGGACCGCGGCCAGCCGCTTGAGGGCTAAACGCACCGGTCCCTCGTCACCGGCCGTGAGCAGGTTGGCCAGGTATTTGACCGGGATCCTGAGGTTATCGACAGCCGTCCTGATGTCCTCACCCCCGGCAAGTGTTTCTACCGGAGAATGCCTTGCCCCCGGGCGGCGGCAACCGTTTCCGGATCCGACGGATCGAGAAAGAGATCCAGGTGAGCCGGATAGACCTCCTTGTCGGTTATAGCCGAGGCAGCTTCATGGATGCGGTCGGCATCATAGAGGACCACCCCGACATATCGGATGCGGCCCACGCAGCTATGGGCACATAGCGTTGTGAGTCCTGCCTCGAGCCGAGGGTAACAGAAGATGCACTTTTCCGACCGACCGGTCTTCCAGTTGAAATACACCTTTTTGTACGGGCATCCGGACACGCAGTAGCGCCAGCCCCGGCACCGCTCCTGATCCACCAGGACAATCCCGTCCTCGTCTCGTTTGTACATTGCTCCCGACGGGCAGGAGGCAACACAGGCCGGGTTGAGGCAGTGTTCGCATAGCCTGGGCAGGTAGAGCATGAAGACCTGTTGGAAGGATAGATAGACGGCGTGATCGAGACCGTTGAAGTTGATATCCCGGGCACCTGTCTCGCAGACACCGGCCAGGTCGTCCTCCCAGTTTGGTCCCCACTGGATATCCATGGGCTTGCCGGTAAGCTGGGACCTGGGATGGATTGCAGGCTGGTGTTTTTTACTCGGCGCAGTGATCAGGGAATCATAATCGTAGTCCCACGGTTCGTAGTAGTCGTCAATGACGGGCAGATCCGGGTTGTGAAAAATACGGGAGGCCTTGTGGATGCGTCCACCGGCCTTGAGGTGAAGTTCGCCCTTGTCCAGGTTGAGCACCATGGATAGCTGGACTTTAATTTTCATACCACTCCACCTCCCCGGCCTTGCGTACCACGATGACCTCGTCCCGCTGTGAGCCGACCGGACCGTAATAGTTGAAGCCGTAGCTGAGTTGGGCGTAGCCGCCGATCATATGGGTCGGTTTGACCGAGATGCGACTCACGCTGTTGTGGGTGCCGCCCCGCTGGCCGGAAAGCGGCGCTCCCGGGGTGCTTATAAGTCGCTCCTGGGCATGATACATGAAGGCCTTGCCTGGAGGAATTCGGTGACTGACCACGGCCCTTGCCATAACGACGCCGTTTTCATTGAAGCATTCGAGCCAGCCATTGTCTTTTACCTCCAGAGTTCGGGCATCCTCGTCGCTGATCCAGATGGCTTCGCCACCCCGAAACAGGGTGAGCATGATCAGGGTATCGGAATAGGTGCTGTGGATCGACCACTTGGAATGGGGCGTCAGGTAGTTGAGGGCCAATGCCTTTCGATCGTCCTTCGCCATGTCCGGTTTCATCTTGGCAAGTGAGTCCGAGACACTGTATGGGCGATTGTCCGGCGGCAGGTTGATCGGCGGCCGGTAGAGGAGGCCCCAGTGCCGTCATCATCTTGTAGGCGTTGGGAAAATCCCTGGTGATCACCGACAACTGGGGCATGGTCCGTCCCGGGATCGCCTCGGTCTCGCCCTTGCTCCAGTCGGCAACCTCGGCCTGGGCAATCTCTCCAGGGCTGTCGTGCATCTCATACCAGCCGGCGGCCGGCAGGACGATGTCCGAGTACATGGCACTGGTGGACATCCGGAGTTCCAGAGTGACGAGGAGATCGAGTTTTCCTTCGGGAGCTGGATCCCGCCACTCTATTTCCTTCGGCCGGCCGGTACTTTCGTCGTTGAATACGGCATTTTCCACGCCCAGGAGATGTTTGAGAAAATATTCGTGTCCCTTGCTGCTGGCCCCCAGAAGATTTGCCCGCCAGAGAAAAAGCATCCGGGGAAAATTATCCGGGTGATCGGGATCCTCCGCTGCAAAGCGGAGAGTTCCGTTTTTCAGCTGTTCAAGGGCATGAGCCACGATATCGGCGTCCGTTTTCGCCCCCTTTTCTACCGCTTCCCGACAGATGTCCAGGGGATTGCGGCTGAACTGCGGGTAGGACGGCAGCCAGCCAAGCCGGACCGCGATGACGTTGTAGTCGGCCATGTGTGCAGGTCTGCCGGGGCCTGCCATGGGCCAGAGAAGGGTTTCGGCGTTGCTGTCATCGTAGCGCCATTGGTCTGTGGCGAAATAGAAAAATGAGGTGCCGTTCTGCTGCCTGGGAGGGCGACTCCAATCCAGGCCAAAGGCAAGCTGAGCCCAGGAGGCCTGGGGCCGGACCTTCTCCTGCCCCACGTAATGGGCCCATCCTCCGCCGTTGACTCCCTGACAGCCGCAGAGGGTTGTCAGGTTAATGATGGCCCGGTAGATCATGTCGCTGTGATACCAGTGGTTGGTACCTGCCCCTAAAAAGATCATCGACTTGCCGTGGGTCTTCTCGGCATTTTCCGCGAATTCACGGGCTACCCGGATTGCATCCTGCAGGGGAACACCGGTAATAGCCTCCTGCCAGGCCGGAGTGAAGGGTGCGGGATCGTCATAGCCGTTGGGGACCACCCAGTTTTTTGTTATGTTATCGAGAAAAACGGTTTTCCAGCGAGGGTTTGCTGTCTCAGTTCCCAGGACGGCCGCGGTCAGAAATCGACCGGAGACCAGAGTGTTTCCTACGGGCTCGAGGACGACGGCAAAGGGCAGGTCGGTAAATTGTTTACTGTACGAAAATCCGGTCTGGACCATACCTCTGAATGGTATGGACCAGAGAGGAGGCGGTAATCGTCGAGGCTTCGTCCCAGGAGAGACGGACCAGACCTCCTTTGCCCCGGTCGCGCTGAAACTTCCTTCGTTTGTCTGGATCGTTAATGATGTTACGCCAGGCTTCGACCGGTTCACCATGGGTGTCCAGGGACTGTCGCCAGAGTTCCAGGAGGGATGATCGAACAAGAGGATATTTAAGGCGGATCGGACTGTAGGTATACCAGGAAAAGGTTGCACCCCTGGGACATCCCCTGGGCTCGTGGTTAGGGAATCCCTCCCCGCACTTGGGATAATTGGTCGCCTGGGTTTCCCAGACGATGATCCCATTCTTTACACATTGCACGGCGACGGCACGGCCGTTTTCGATCCGGATTCCAAGTGGTGCGACCAGATACCGGATGGTGATATTTTCGAGCAGGGAGTGTTCGATTTCCCTGTCGAGCGTCGGCATTTCAGCCCGTGTTCTTCGGTAGATGATTGTTACCTGCGCGCCCAGGCGTCGGGCGGCACGGGCGGCGGTAATGGCTGTATTGCCCCCGCCCGCGACGATGACTCTGTCGCCGATATCAAAAACCTCTCCGGCATTGACCCGGCGCAGAAAGGTGACTCCGCTGAAGACATTGGCGGCGTTTTGCCCCTTCAGGTCCAACTCGATGCCCTTATGCGCCCCGACACCGACAAACACCGCGTCGAAGCGTTTCCGGATTTCCTGAAGACCGTTGCTGTCGATGGCGTGGCTGCATAGTATATCAACGCCCATCCTGGCGATGGCATCGATCTCCGCATCGAGCACCGCGCGGGGCAGGCGGAAGGCCGGGATGCCGTAGCGAAGCATGCCGCCGGGCTCGGTCAGGGCCTCAAAGACGGTGACCGGATAGCCGCGCCTCGCCAGCTGGAAGGCGCAACTCAGCCCTGCGGGTCCTGCGCCGACCACGGCCACCTTTCTGGCCATGGGCACGGTACGCAACTTTTTATGATCCAGGCCTTGGGCTATGCCGTAATCGCCAATCCACCGCTCGAATGCGGCGATGTTGACACCCTGCGCTTCTTTTTTCACACGGTTGCAGGCGGTTTCACAGGGGAAGGGACATATCCGACCGCAGCTCGCCGGGAACGGGGTGGTTTTGCTGGCCTCGTGCCAGGCGATTTGGTAAGATTCCTGGCGGCTGCGCTTCTTCAGCTCGGTCTGCTGGACCGTGGTCAACCAGGCGCGGATGTCGTTGCCGGCCGGACAGGCACCGGTGCAGGGAGGGGTTTGCCTGACATATATGGGGCACCTGTGGCTATGATCGCCGAAGGCGACCACTCGGTCAATCCCCGTTTCTTCGCTGAACGGCGGATATTGCCAGTTCAGGATGGCATCGAGAATTTCATTCGATTTTTCGAAGGGATTTCCCATTCGGGTTCACCGCTGGCAGAATGATTCAGAAGCGAATATGCGCCGATTGGTTGAAGGTGGTACGGGCATGACGATAATTATCGATCATTTCCTTTTCAAATACCAGGCCGGTTACCGCGAAAAAATGCTTCCAACCCACCCGGTCGATCCATTCGCCCAGACGCTCCCATGGCCTTCCTTCTTTGGCGTAGACGGCGAGAATCCTGCCGACCACATCGTTTACTTCCGGCCAGCGCGGCGGATTGTTGGGAAGGTTCTGCGCCACCAGGCAGCCCATCGCCGGTTTTGAGCGGGCATTGGAATTCTTCCCGCCCACCCAGATTCCGATTTTCGAATGTTCGGGATGGTTGATTTCCATGGCCGGGCAGGCGCCGAAACAGGCGCCGCAATACATGCACTTGGCAGTGTCTACCAGGAGCGATGGCCGGCCATTTACCACGGTCGGCCGGATCGCGGCCACGGGACAGCGGGCGACGACTTTCGGCAGCTCGCAGATGTTGGCGAGGATCTCATGGTTGACGCGCGGCGGACGGGTATGTTTGACGATAATGGCGATATCGGTCTGTCCGCCGCAGTTTATGGCGCAGCAGGAAGTTGACAGCCGTACCTTGGCAGGCAAACGCCAGTTGATAAAATAGTCATAGAGCTCAACGTTGTTGCGCATCGTGAAACGAAGATAGCCATCCGCATATCTGTCGGCTATATCGCAGATCCTGCGGATCAGATCGACGGAATCCTGCCGGGGAGTACCGGCCCTTACCGTGTAGAGGATGTCACCGCTGAAAGCTATGTGTTTCAGCACTCCCGGCTTCGGTACCTCATGGGATTTCCAAGCCCCGTAGTTTTTTCGTACCACAGGGTGCAGAGCCTGGCGATAATCATACGGGCCTGACTCGATTGTTTTCCAGGGGATTTGCTTGCTCATCTGCTGCTCCACCGTAGAGTTGCGACCGATCTCAATATTCCGATTTGTAATACGGATTGCTCCGGGGTTTTGTCACCATGTCGACCGAGACCGGCAGGCCGACACCGTCGAGGAAGTGTTTGAGACCGATCCGCTCGATGGTTTCGCCGACCCTTTCGTGCTCGAAACCATTATCGGTCCACCAGTCGATTATTCTCTGGCTGAGGGAGATAAAGGCGCTGATATCTTCATCCGTCTCCATCTTCATAAAAGGCACGATCACCGTGCCGCCCATTGCCCCGACCTTCAAGGTGTTTTTACCGCCGAGCAGGAGGGTGACAAGGCCTCGGTCATGACATTGATACAGTGCATGCAATGGACGCAATTGCCGTTATCAATCACCGGCAGCGAATCCTGCAAAGAAATGGCTTTGGTGGGGCAGCGATTGATGACATTGTTCACCAGATATTCCAGGCCGTTGCGGGCAATCCATGTCGACAGGGCCAGGGAATCCACCTGGATGGCATCCCGCCACATGCCGATGACCGCCATGTCCGAGCGAAAAATGGAGTTGGTGCAGTCGTTGGGGCAGCCGGAAAACTTGAATTTGAACTTGTAGTTGTAGGAAGGACGGTGAATGTCGCCGGTAAAATGCTTGAGCACGTCGTAGTGAACCCGCAAGGTGTCGTAGCAGGCATGTTCGCAGCGGGCGGGCCCGACGCAGGAGGTCCCGGTTCGCATGGCCGGGCCGGCGCCGCCGAGATCCCAACCTGCCTGATTGATTTCATCAAAGCACTCCTGAACCCTGGCTTCTTCGATGCCCTGGAGCATGATATCGCCGGTCTGCCCGTGCAGGGCGATGATGCCGGAACCATGTTTCTCCCAGGCGTCGCAGAGATCGCGCAGCATCCCGGTGTTATAATGGAGGCCCGGCGCCGGCTGCACCCGGAGGGTGTGGAATTCGCGGGCTTCCGGAAAGCGGTCCTGAATTTTCGAACGGCGGGTGACAACGCCGCTGCCATAACCTCGCACCGTGACCAGTCCGCCTTCCCAATAGCCGGTCTTTGTCTGATATGAATATTCAAGCTGGTCGAGAACACCACGGAGCATTGGCTTGCGGGTTCGTTCCGCCAGTTCCTTAATGCCACGGACGAAACTGGGCCATGGTCCCTTTTCCAGTTCTGCAAGAATAGGGGTGGGGTGAAGGAACTCCTTCTTTTCCGCTGCGATTTCGTTTTCCGGCGTATTGCCGGTATCAGGCATGACCATAGAGTTACTCCATAGTATGAGATGCGGATGGTTGCGGCTTAAAGAGTTGTTCTATCGGACGACGGAATCTGTTGTTTGCCTCCATGGTTGGCGAACTCTCTCTCTCTCTCTCTCTCTCTTTGCCTAGTATTCATAAAGAGTAACATATTTAAACCAAAATAGGAGTGGATTGGTTTGACTTGAGTCAATTATTAAACAAATGATCTGAAGTAGAATAAAATGAATCGGTGCATGGCTGACTGCTGTACACACTTGGCAACACCTGCTGTTGCCTCTCCTCCACCTGGTACTCTATCGCAATGCGTGAACAGAAACTCAATTGCTGGGAGTTCAAAAAGTGCGGAAGAGAATTGAACGGCCGGAACGTTCAAGAGATGGGAGTGTGTCCTGCCACCCTTGACGATTCTTTCGATGGCATAAACAGCGGCACAAATGGCGGGAGAATATGCTGGGCGGTGGCTGGAACTTTCTGCGAGGGTATAAAGCAGGGGGCTTTTCACGCCAAGCGACAGTCATGCGTCAAATGCGATTTCTTTTCCGTGGTGAGTCGTCAGGAAGGTGCAAGCGACACTCCGACTAAATTGCTGAAGTTTCTCACCGATACCAATGATGCCTCTTTTCTCGGGGAGTTGACGTACAGATGGGTGAAGGCCGGCGAACGTTTTCTGGTGCAGGGAGTCGTTGAAGACACCGCCTATATAACACCTTCAACAACGGCATCAACGCCGGCAGATCCTGCTGGCTCGTTGCCGGTACTTTCTGTGACCATCAAATAATGGGTACTTTCGCGGAAAAAATAGATACATGCAAGAATTGCAGCTTTTACCAAAAAGTGCAGGAGGAGGAACACTCCTTCGATACGGCGCAAGGAAATATGTCTTTATATGCGGCAACGCATATCGGCCACGTGAAAAAGGCCAATGAAGATCGTTATTATTTTAAAAGGTTTAGTGATAATACCCTGTTGTTTGCGGTTGCCGACGGACTGGGGGGGGCGGGGATTATGCCGCCGAAATACTGAGAGGCAAACTGGCCAATATGCCACTCATTCCAAGCGGGAGAGAAGAAGAAGTTCTCTCGGCGCTTGCGGTGGAAACAGACGGATTCATTCTTGCCATTGCCGAGAAAGATACGACCCTTGAGGGAATGGGAACGACTCTTCTCTGTGTCTTTATCCGCGAAGGTCGTGCATATTGGGTGCATGTCGGTGACAGCCGGTTGTCCGTCTATCGAAAGGGAGTACTCCGGCAGTTGACCGAAGACCAGAATCTGGCACGTTACTTAGTCGAAGAGGGCGAAATCACGCCCGAGGAAGTGGCCGATCATTACTCACGAAACATCCTCGATCAGGCTCTGGGCAGTCTTTTGGACAAGCCCGAAACCGGTTCAGTCATGCTTGAACCAGGCGATATCCTCGTGCTCTCCACTGATGGATTTCACAATCTGGTGCTTCCGGAACAAATCGTCGCTGAATTGCTGAATTCAACGGAGTTGAAATCAACTACCGATTTGCTTATCAATATCGCCCTCAAAAGGGGAGGGATGGATAATATCACCCTGGTCCTGGCCAAATACTCCACAGTCCGAGGTAATTCTCACCGGCAATCTGTCGCGAATCGGAATAAGGAGAGTGCATGGGAGGGCCAAAGGAGGGCGGGGAAGTACCAGCAAAAAGAAAAGGGCCGGTTCGACGTGCAGACAGTCGAATCCGGCCCATGTTCGAGTGCCCGGAAGAGTCGGGAGAGGGCGAGGGTCAATACGACCCGTCGTAATCCATCTTGGTATAATCGATGGTCTGCATGGCGAGTTCCAACGGGCTTTTTGAGCGCAGCACGTATTCAGTGCCGCAACCTGTGCAGGTTATCGAATCGCCGGGGGTGAAATAATACTCTATCGGGATGTCTTTCAGGCACACTTCACACTTATAGTTTTTTACTCGGTCAGTCTGGCTTTTAGTTAATTTCACCATAGTCATATCCCTTCATTGAGCGACTGTTTTTCATAAAACGATAGACACAGTGTATTAATAATTCTTCTCCCCGATGAAGTCAATTGTTTGCATGGGCCTGAGTCGATTTCCTGTATTATTAACGTAGTTACCTGGCTCGATGAGAATTACCGGGACTTTTGCCCGGATTCCTTTTCCTGGAAATAGTTGAAGATCTCGGTCGCCAGGCCCTCACCGATTCCTGCAACTTCCATCAGCTCGGCGGGAGATGCCGCCATGATGCGTTTCAGGCTGCCCAGGTGTTTGAGCAGCTGTTTCTTCTTTTCGTTGCCGATGCCGGGGATTGTATCAAGATCGGAGGTGAGAGTGGCCTTGTTGCGTAATTTGCGGTGAAAGGTCACGCCGTAGCGGTGCGACTCATCGCGAATACGCATGAGGTGGAGCAGCACGGGGTTATGCGCCGGCAGCACCAGTGGATTCTTCCGCTCCGGTTTATAGAGTTTTTCTCCCTCGTCCTGCCGCTCTTTGGCGATGCCGATCCAGTCGACTTCATCGGTGATGCCAAGCTCGCGGGCGACCGCCAGCGCCATGCCCAGCTGGCCCTTGCCGCCGTCGACGACAAACAGGTCGGGCAGAGTGTTTTCGGCGAGCCCGCGGCTCAGCCTCCGGCTTAAAACCTCCTTCATCATGGCGTAGTCGTTGGGACCCTCGACGGTTTTGATCTTATAATGGCGAAAACGGCTTTTGTCCGGCTCACCCAGGTGGAAACTGACCAGCGATCCGACCGCCTGCTTGCCGCTGATATTGGAGATGTCCAGACATTCGATCAGGTTCGGCTGACGGTCGAGATGGAGCGTCTTCTGCATGGCCTGACACAGATTGTCCCACGACCTGCTCTTTTGCTCTTTTTCTTCGAAAGCCTGCAGGGCATTGGTGGTGGCCATGGCGACCAGCTGCCGGCCATCCCCCTGCCTGGGTATCTTGACGGTAACCCGGCTGGTGCTCTGGTCGCCCAGATGGGCTTCAAGCACGTCAAGATCCGCCGGTTCAAAGGGCAGGAGGATTTCCTGCGGGATAATGGCCTCGCTGTCGTACAATTGACCGAGTACCTGGGCGAGGATCGAAGCGTCCTCGCCGAAGGGTTCGGCGAGGAAAAAGTTCCGGCTGCCGTTGATCAGGCCGTTTCGGATAAAGAGCAGGGCAATCGTCACCGCGGCATCTTTTCGGGCAAAGCCGAAGACGTCCTGGTCTTTGCTGTGGCTGGCGGAAATGACCTGTTTCTCCAGGGTGCGGGACAGGGCGGAAATCTGATCGCGGATGGTTGCCGCCCGTTCGAAATCAAGCCGGGCCGCGGCATCCAGCATCTGTTTTTCAAGGCTCCCCACCAGTTCCCGGTTTCGTCCCTCAAGGAGCATGACAACCTTGTTGACATGCTCCATATACAGACCCCGATCGGCATTTCCGGCACAGGGCGCAAGACATTTGCCGATCTGGTTGTTGAGACAGGGGCGGTCTCTTTTTTTCAGCTCGCTGCTTTTGCAGTTGCGCAGGGGGAAGAGCGAGGCGAGGAGCCGCAAGGTGGCCCACATCGACCCGATCGAAGAGTAGGGGCCGAAATAGCGGGCCTTGTCCCGGGATTTACGCCTGGCCATGAAGACCCGCGGCCATTCTTCCTGGACGGTTACCTTGATATATGGATAGTTTTTATCATCGCGGAGGATGATGTTGTACTTCGGCTTATATTTTTTGATCAGGGATGCTTCGAGGATCAGCGCTTCTTTCTCGGTATTGGTGATGATGGTCTCGACTTTTTTGACCTTGTCGAGCAATACCGAAGTCTTGTTGTATTCGGCTCCGGAGAAGTGGGCGTAGGAGGAGAGCCGCTTGAACAGGTCCTTGGCCTTGCCGACGTAGAGGACCGCCGATTTGGCGTCCTGCATCAGGTAGACTCCCGGCGCATGGGGAGCAGAAGAGAGAATCGTGTCTGGAAACATAGCTGAGAGAGATACCTTGGTTGGTGATAAAATTATTCTTCGGACAGTCGGTCCGGTACCGATCGATGGAGGAAATTGGCGGAAGAGGGTGAAGGAATGAGCTTTCGGCTGCCCGATCTACCCCAGCCAGTTTTCGACCATCAAATCGGGAATACGGGCAAATTCTTTAACATTTCCGGTAACGAGAATAAGGCCTGAAACGCATGCATGGGCGGCAATAAGCAAATCGTTACTCCCGATGGGCGTGCCGGCTCGTTCCAATGTGACCCTCAATCTGGCATAATGCTCTTCAATATTTGGTTTGAGAGGCAGTACGGCTATGGTTTCAAGCAGTTGATTCACTTTGGCGGTTAGGGCGGGAGAGTCTTTTTTTTGAGCACCATAGCGCAATTCACAGGCAACAATGACGTTTGTGCAACACGATTCATCATTTTCCAGAGTGGCTATTTTTTGTGCCGTATATCCATGGGGTTGCTTGATAAGTTCGGAAAGAATATTCGTATCCAGAAGGAACTTGAAGTTTGCCATCTCAAAAAAATTCCTCTGCTTCTATTGGGGGATCTGCAATTTCAGGCAAATTGTCGGCAAGCGGCTGCCAGCTGGCTAACAGTGCCCGCAGACTTTTTTTCTTGACCGGTTCGATAATTAACCTGTCGCCATCTTTGCGGATAATCGCTTCGCTGCCGTCGAGTTCAAATTCTTTCGGGATTCGTATTGCTTGACTTCGCCCGTTGCGAAACAAATGGACATGTCGCTCTGTCTGCATTTTTGTGACCTCTTTTATTGATAGTGGCATATGACTTAGCATATGCCGCGGTGGCGGCTTTGTCAAGATGTACCCAATTAGGCTTCCTTCAAAACGAACGTGGGGTCTTGAAATATTATATTCTTATATTTCAAGACATGACCCCGCATTCGCAAGCACCTGCACGGGTCCGGCCGCCGCGAGAATCTCGTCGTAGACCGATCGGCTATTGTGTTCGTAGCGTTTTGAGAAGTGGAAGGGGACCAGCCGCTCGACCCCGGCATCGCGGGCGATGTGGACGGCGGCGAGCGTGGTAAGGTGCTGGGTGGCGTCGGCCTTGGCCTTGTCGGCATGGGTGAAGGCGGTCTCGCAGAACAAGGTGTGCGCCGAGCGGGCAAGCTCGGTCACCGTCTTTCTGTTTTTCGGGGTGTCGGCCATGTCGGCGGCATAGACGAGTTTCTTGCCCGGCTGGATGATCGTCAGCTCCTGGGCGAGGTCGCCGGCTTTTGCCGTTCTGCCGTCCGGGAGTGCGATTTCGGCCTCGAGGGTATCGGCGGCGATGCACTGTTTCAGCGTGCGGAGCCAGGCGCCGGGGGATACATTCGCCGCCGCCAGCCGTTCCCTTATGACGCTTATTTCCCTGGGAAGGAGAAGGGCGTAGGCAATCGATGGAATACCGTGGTCGCAGATCGCGGCCGTGACGGTGAAGCTTTCTTCGGTCAGGATAACTCCATCCCGGATCGGAATTTCCTCCAGATCGATTCTCTTTCTGCCAGGCTGAAGCCTGGCGTGGCCGAGCGATGTCTCGCCGATTTCATAGACCTCGAAGACCGGCCCTCGGTCGTCGATCCGGTCCCAGGTGATTGCCCCCAGAAAGCTTTCAATTCGGCGGATTGTCTCCGGCGGGCCGAAGATCCGGCAGGGGGGAAACGGCCCGATCCGCGAGCGGAGAAACCAGGTAAAGCCGCCGATATGGTCGATATGGGCATGGCTGAGGAAGATGGCGTATACCTGGTGGGCTATTTTGGCGGCCAGGCGCGCGGCGTCGCCGAGATCGAAGAGGAGGCTCCGTTGCAGGCGGAGCAACCGCACATGCACCAGCGGGTCGCCGAATACGCCGCCGACCAGAGTGCAGAGGGGGTGGAAGTCTCGCCGGATCAGGCCCTTGCCGTCCCGGGCGGCAAGGGCGACCAGGGCGACCGTGCCCGGAACGCCCGGAATCTCAGGGGGCGGATTGCCGGGATCCAGCTCAAGAAGCTGGCAGCGAACTCCCCGGCCAGCCAGAAAGCGCAGTAATTTGATGGCCAGGGTCGACTTGCCGGTACCGGTTTCTCCCATGAAGAGGATGCGGCGGCAACCTGCAAGGCGAGCCGCCAGGAGATCGACGCGGTCGCTGTCGAAAGGCTCTGGGACAAATGGTGCCATGCTTGTAATCCTCGGCCTTATCCCCAAAAAAGCGAGGGGAAACCCTTAGACGGACATCATCCTACGGCTGGTTCCGCCCCGGTTCGATTTCTTCCAGCTCGGCCAGCGTCCGGCAGTAATAAATGGTCGATCCTTCCCGGCAATACCGGTTGGGCCGGCCGTCCTGCTTCGGGTAGCCGGCAAGGGTCAGGCCGAGATTGCCGGCCGGATCGTAAACGACGATATCGGTGGTCTTCTGGGTGGTGACCAGATCTTCAAGAATCGCGGCGAGCGTGCCGCCTTCCTTGCTGGTGAGGGCGTCGAAGCGGATAAAGGCCGGTTTGAACTTCTCCCCGGTCAACTGCTGCAACTGCTCGCCCAAACTCTCTTCCGTTTCCTTGGTGCCGACGATCGCCGCCGAGGTCGATACCCGGTCATCGATCTCGATGGCATCGCCCACCTCGATGGCGCCGCCTTTGACGATCACGGCAAAAATGCCTTCGCGCGGCATGACGCAGTCGCCGGCCTGATGATAGATGGCGCAGCGGGTATGGCAGATTTTGCCGAGCTGGGAAATGATCAGTTCCGCCTCGCCGATCCTGATATGCCTGCCCACTTCAAGAGCGGTCAGATCCAGTCCCTCCGTCGTGATATTTTCGGCAAAGTTTCCGGCCACGACATCAAGCCCCTTGGCGCGCATGGTTGCAATGCTCTCCTCGGCGAGAAAGCTCACCTGGCGGTGCCATTTCCCCGCATGGGCGTCGTTTTCCAGACCGAAGGAGGGGATGAGTCTGGTCGCCGGAATGTTTTTTTTGCGAATCCCTTTGCGGTCGCTGATGGAAATTGCCTTTATTTTGTTCACTTGGAATCCTCTTCTTGGTTTGGCGGATGTTGTCTTGGTACCACAATGTGTCTTTTTTCAAGATACTGCGAAAAGGTGATTTGTCAAATGGCTATTTGTCGACTGGGACTGCATCCTCTTGACACGGGAGGGGGCTTGGTATTCCTGAATCCGGCCATATTTCCTTGGCGAAAGACTTGCATCAAGCCGGATGTTGTGAGAAAATTTAAGAAAAGAAGAAGGTTATCATCCAATAATGAGAAAAAAGGGAGGCTCCATGAGTATTATTAACGAGGTCAAAAGAGTAGTGACACCAGTTGATTTTTCCGATAATTCCAGATTGATAGCCGAATCTTCCGCCTATTTTGCCGGAAAATTCGGAGCGTCGATGCACCTCGTTTTTATTGTGCAGAACTTTGAGGACTACTCAGGCTTTTTCGTTCCGCAAATGTCGCTGCCGACCCTGGAAGGAGAACTCCTGGAGAGTGCCGAAGCGAAAATGGCATCGTTCTGCGGCGAAATGGTTGAGTTTTGTGAATCGGCCGGGGTGAAGGAGCTCAGCTACAAGGTGTTTATGGGGGATGTGGCCGAACAGATCGTCCAATATGCCTCCGATGTGAAAGCCGATCTCATCATCATGGGCACCCATGGCTATAAAGGGCTGGAGAAAATCATGTTCGGCAGTGTCGCCGACAAGGTGGTGCGAACCGCCGGCTGCCCGGTGTTGACCATCAATCCCTACACCTGCTGCAAATAGGGGGAGGGATCGAGGGGGGAGGGATGATTGAGGAAATGGGCGGGATTTGCGGACCTGTTGCCCGATTATCCGACAGTTACGAGGATGCCGTTGCCAGGTTTACCCTGAACAGGCTGTGTTTTGCCGAGAAGCTCCGGGCAGGAGAGTCTCGGCAGAACATTCAGCGCGACCGGAATCCTGCCGAATCGTGCGGCCGGGAAATCGTGAGCCAGGGCCGTTTCCCAAGTTTGTGCAAATGAAAGAAGCTTCTTGCGATATTTTTCCGTCGTTGCCGCCAACTCCTCTTCGGCAGTAAGCGCAGTGAGTATCTCTGCCAGCTGGTCCAGCAAGCCACCGTTTTTTTGCGAGAAATCCCGCACCATCAGACCCGCCTCGGCGCTGTTCCAGCCGACGAAGGCCGGCAGTGGAATTTCGGCGATAAGCGGAGCCGGCTGCCCCGTTTTCTTTTCGAACATTGCCAGCAGCAGCTCGCCGCCGTCCGGGCTGGTGGTCAGCAAAATCGGGTACTCCGGCATGGCGGCGGCGAGAAAGAGGGTTCGCCAGGCCGTGAACCTTTTCTTGACGTTCCCGGCATGGATTCCATCCATTTTGCTTTTCATCAGGGAAAGTTCGGCAAAGGGATTGTCCTCATCCACGGATTCTACTGAATCGCCCTCTCCCTGAAGTTCCTCGAACAGCCCTTTTTCCTCTTCCTCCAGCATGGCCATCTGCATGGCGATCTCTTCTTCCTCGTGATCGAGCAGTTCGCCGATTGCCAGCACCAGTCTTGCCTTCCAGAGATGTTCGGCCGTTTCCTGCTCCCGGGCCTGCTCTTGCCGCTCCGTCGGGGTAAAAAGAGATCTGACGATATTCCTTTCACTGTCCTCCGTCTGCGCATTGGTGGTTGACATGGCGGCAAGGGTGAGCGAGCTGAGCTGGGCGGCATAATCGTCCTTGCGGCTTTTGATGTCTTCCACCAGATGCAGGAATCGATTGCGGTCCTTGCCCAGCGGGCAGGGAGTATGTACTTGACAGAATCCCGATTTAATGAAACTATCGGGGGATTC
>CAYTVF010000088.1:0-12346 GCA_964441345.1 uncultured Desulfopila sp.
TTTCGTGCAATAGTAGGAACTCTCAACCTGAGGATGATTTTTACACTTGCCCATACTTATAACTCACAAAACAGTCTATAAAGAACGATGGCACTTAAGAACGATGGCACTTAAGAACGATGGCACTTTGATGAAAGCGAAAAACAAGAAGGGAATAAGACCGGGTAATGAAATCTCTCCGCGGTCGATTTCCACTTGTGCCGCACTGAAAATCTTTCCACTCCACGCAGGACTCAGCCACGCCCGTCCCTTCCGCCTGCCGATCAATTTCGCGGGCCAGTATAATAGGTGAAGAAAAGAAAGTCAAAATAATAGCGGTTCTCAGATCACAAGGGTTTGGCCGACTCTCCAGCGGTTAACCAGGAAGAACCGGCAGCTGGGGAAACCGGCCTCGGAGGGAAGTTTTTTCCATAATGGTATATTATTGGCAGCAAAAGATTTACCATTCCATTGCCATGGCAATATTATTTATTATCTATTGTATTCGGGCAGATATGCCTACTAACAAACATCCCGATTTTTTATCTTGACAACAATATTGGTATCTTCTATTATTGGTACTACCATTAAATGGTTGCCTGCCCACAAAGAATTTTACCAGGCTTTTGGAGAAACCCTTTGTGGGTATTGAGCACACCCACCTCCTCACCACTTCATTCCACAAGGATCCCGGAACGGTCATCCGGGATGAAAACGCAAAACACAAACCGCAAAACGCAGACTGCCCCCAGTTGACGGAGTACAACATGAAAAAAAGCCAGATTGAAGAATTGCAGACCATCTTCGGGAAAACCAACGTTCTTACCGAAATTGAAGACATGATCGCCTACAGTTACGACGCCTCCCATGTCGAGATTCAACCCGAAGCGGTGGTTTTCCCCACCACCACCGAACAAATCAGCATGCTGATGAAATTCGCCTACCGCGAACATGTTCCGGTTACCCCACGGGGTCAGGGCAGCGGACTCTCGGGAGGGTCGGTGCCCTTTAAGAAAGGCATTGTTGTTGTTATGGACCGGATGAAACGGATCATCGATTTCGATCCGGCCAATCGTCTCATCACCGTCGAGGCCGGCCTGACCACCGCCGATATCGATCCGATCGCCGCGGGAGCCAATCTCTTCTACCCGCCCGATCCCGGCAGCGTGGCCTTTTCCACCATCGGCGGCAATGTTGCCGAAAATGCCGGGGGCTTGCGCGGTTTGAAATACGGGGTCACCAAAGATTATGTGAAGATGATGAAGGTGGTTCTGCCCCAGGGCGATATCGTCATTCTCGGCAATAAATGCGTCAAGCATGTCGCCGGCTTCAATATGGAAGGCATCTTCGTCGGCAGCGAAGGGCTGCTGGGCATCATGACCGAAGTCACCCTTTCTCTCCTGCCGATTCCCGAGCACCGCGAATCGGCGCTGGCCATCTTCAACAGCCTCGACGGGGCGGCCCAGGCGGTTTCGGCGATCATCGCCGCCGGCGTCACCCCCTCGACCATGGAATTCATGGACAATGCGACGATCAATGCCATCCAGAATTTCAAGGACTGCGGCCTGCCGCGAGACGCCGAAGCCGTCCTGCTCATCGAAACCGACGGCGAGAAGAACTCGGCAATCGCCGAGATGGCCAAGGTGGAAGCCGAAGTCCGCAGGAACGACATCAGGGAATTCGCCCGGGCAAAGTCCACCGAGGACCGCGACCGGATGTTCGCCGGACGCCGGGTCGCCCTCAACGCCCTGGCCGGGGTGAGACCCAACCTCATTCTCGAAGATGCCACCGTGATGCGCTCAAAATTGCCGGATATGGTCCGCGGAATCACCGGTATCGCCAGGAAATATAAGCTTCAGGTGGGGATTTTCGGCCACGCCGGCGACGGCAACCTCCATCCGACCTTTCTCATCGACATGGGCGACAAGGACGAAATGGCCCGCACCGAAAAAGCGGTTGCCGAACTGTTCCAGCTGGCCATCGACCTTGACGGGACCATCTCCGGCGAGCACGGCATCGGCCTGGAAAAGAAGCCGTTCCTCAAAAACCAGCTGGGCGGCGAAGGGATCAGACTGCTGCAGAACATCAAAAAAACCTTCGACCCCGAAAACCTCCTCAATCCCGGCAAGATGTTCGACATGCCCGGAAACCAGGCCGCTTAAGGGAGGTATCGACAGATGAATGCTCCCCTCTCCACCCCAAAAAAGGCCGAAGAACATCTTCTGGAGGCAGCCAGGGAATTCCAGAAATGCATGCAATGCGGCAAATGCCGGAGTGTCTGCCCGGTTTTTAAGGAAATGGGCAACGAACTCTATGTTGCCCGCGGCAAAAACAAACTCGCCGAGAAGCTGGTCGCGGGCGACCTGCAGATCTCCCGGCGGGTCAAAGACGCCATCAACGAGTGTTTGAACTGCAAAACCTGCTCGGCCAACTGCCCGGCCGGAGTCAGCCCCGAGCACGTCGTGCTCAGGCTTCGCTGGTATATCACCACCCAGCAGGGTCTGGGCTTTTTCCGGGCCCTCATCTTCCGCCAGCTACTCTGGCGCAAATGGCCGATTACGCTGGCCGCCATGCTGATCGGCATTGCCCAGCGCGCGCTCTTTGGCATCGGGCCGAACAACCCGGTCCGCCACCTCTTCCCCCTGTTCGGCTTCTCCAAAAGGCGCTTTTTCCCGGAGATGGCGCTGCGCAGCGCGCAGAGCCAACATCCTGAAGTGATCCCGCCGAAGAAGGGTCCGGCCAAAATGCGCATCGGCTACTTCACCGGCTGTGCCGGCAATCTCATCTATACCAACGTGGTCAAGTCGGTGGTGGATATCCTCACCGGCTACGGGTATGAGGTAGTCATTCCGAAGAAGCAGAAGTGCAACGGCACCCCGGTGCTGGCCAACGGCGATTACGAGGGGGCAAAGATGTTCATGGAGCATAATTTCGCGCTCTTCAACCACTACGACCTCGATGCCATCGTTGTCGCCTGTTCATCCTGCGGCATGGCCCTGAAAAAAGAGATCAAGCTCTTCATCGACGACAGCCCGACACTCCGTGCCTTCACCGGCAAGGTGTACGATATCAATGAATTCATTGAAAAAAACATCGATATCAAGAGCGACGACCTGGGCCGGCTCCCCTATAAGGTTACCTATCACGACCCCTGCCATATGGTGCGCGGCCAGAACATCAGCGAGCAGCCGCGCAAGCTGCTCAGGATGATTCCCGGAGTGGAGTTCAAGGAGATGAAAGATGCCGCGGTCTGCTGCGGCAGCGCCGGCAGCTACTGCATTACCCACTATGACACCGCGATCAAGATCAACAACCATAAGGTCAGGAACATCAAGGCTGCCGAGGTCGATTATGTGGCGACCGGCTGCCCGACCTGCGTCATGCATATCCAGGACAATCTCCGGCAGCACGAATCCGGCGAGAAGGTTCGTTTCGTGGTAGAGATGCTGGCTGACTCGCTCCGGGCCGGCGGCAAATTATAAAGGACTACAGCCATGCTCTCCAAGACCCACATTGCCGGCAAGGACGCCGCCCTCGAAGAAACCGTCGAAAAAGCCACCTCGCTCCTCGAAACTTTGGATTTTGCCGCCGAGACGGTAAGTTGGCAGAATCCGGCGCCGGGCTGCTGGTCGGTGCATCTTCGCGCCGCCGCCTGCTCCCACCTCTACACCAACGGCAAGGGTACTTCCCAGCTCGCCTGCCAGGCCAGCGCCCTCGGCGAATTTTTTGAGCGGCTCCAGACCAATTTCTTTTTCGCCGAATATTTCCTGGACGAGAACGATGTCGAGCAGCCTTTCTTTTATTATCCCGACGAAAAATGGTTCCCCCCCAATGGCCACGACGGTGTCCCGACGGCAGGGCCGGACGGCACGGAACTGCTCGATACCGAGCTGCGCTCCTTGTACGATCCCGACCGGGAACTGGGGTTCGACCATCTCTGCGACAACAACACCCAGTCCGGCAAACGGGGCATCTGCGCCCTGCCTTTCCACAACCTTGCCGGCGGCAAAACCGTCTACTTCCCGGTCAGTCTGCTGAACAATCTCTATGTCAGCAACGGCATGGCCGCCGGCAATTCAAGGGCGGAATGCTGCTCCCAGGCATTGTCCGAGATTCTCGAACGGCATGTGAAAAATATCGTTATCGCCAAGGGGATAAGCCTGCCGAATGTCCCGCAAGCGGTTCTTGGGCAGTACCCCGGGCTCGGCCGGATTATCGACAAACTGGCCGAGGGCGGTTTTATCGTGCGGGTGAAAGACGCATCTCTTGGCGGCAGGTTTCCGGTAATCTGCGCCCTGCTCGCCGATACCGGAAGCGGCGGCACCTATGCGGCGTTCGGGGCCAACTGCCGGTTCGAAACGGCCATCGAACGAACCCTGACCGAGCTGCTGCAGGGCCGGACCCTCGATAGCCTGCGCCAGTTTCATCCGCCAAGCCACGATCTCGCCGCGGTTGCCGACCCCTTCAATCTGGAAAGCCATTTCGTCGACTCCGACGGCCTGCTCGCCTGGAGCATGTTCCGGGATACATCTGAATTTCCCTTTACCCCATGGGATTTCAACGGCACGACGGAGCAGGAGTTCAACAGGCTTGTAACGCTGATCAATGCCGACGGTTTTTCCCTCTACCGCGCCGAATACGACCATTGCGGCATCTCCAGCTGCCGGATAATAGTGCCCGGCATGTCGGAGATCTACCCCATCGATGACCTTATCTGGAACAACCGGGCTGCCGGCACTTCACTCCGCGCCGATCTTCTCAGGCTGCCGGATATGACGCAGCCGGAGCTGGCCGATTTCCTCGACCAGCTCGAAACCCTGAGCTTCAATGACCATCAGCTGGTCGCGAGCTGCATCGGCATCCTGTTCGATGAGAAAAATGAATCCGCCTGGCCCACGCTGCGCTTTGGCGAATTGAAGGCCCTGCTCCATCTGGCGATGAACAATCGCCGGGAAGCGGCTGAATGGTGCGGCTGGTGCCTCGATTACACCACTCTGCCCCCCGGGCGGCGGCGTCTCTACCGGTTGCTGCACACCCTGCTGGGTTTTCCCCTCGCAGGTGACGCCATCGACGACTATGACGAAGGCCTCCGTCTTTTTTACGGCGAGGAGGAGTTAGCGAAGGCACGGGCGATAGTAGCGGGAAAGATCACCTTTTTCGGCCTCCGGTTCGGCAGGAGCTGGAAGGAAATTTCGGCGGAGCATCACAGGCTGGTGCAGCTTTATGGAAAGCTGCACGATATTAAGGCTGCGGCGTGGGGAAAGGGGGGAAGTGTCCGGCGATGACCGTTTTGGTTTCGCGGGCTATTGCCAGTTCCTCGTTGGTGGGTATGCCCCAGACCTGGACCCGGCTCTCCGCCGAACTGAGCAGGGTGGGTTTTTTAATCCGCTGGCTGTTGGCCTTAAGGTCGAGAGCGATCCCGAAAGGCTCCAGCCCCTCCAGGCTCTTCCGCCGCACCACCTCATCGTTCTCGCCGATGCCGGCGGTGAAGACAATCGCGTCCACCCGGCCGAGAATCGCCATGAAGGCGCCGATATATTTTTTATTCCGGTAGGTCTGCACCGCAAGGGCAAGCTTGGCCCGCTCGTTGCCGGCCGCGATTGCCTCGTGAATGTCGCGCATATCGTTCAGTCCGCACAGTCCTTTCAGACCGGACTCCTTGTTCAGCAGCCGATCGATGGCCTCGATGTCCATATTGCAGTTGCGGGCGAGAAAGGCATGGATCGCCGGATCGACGTCACCGCTCCGGGTTCCCATCACCAACCCCTCAAGCGGCGTGAAACCCAGGCTGGTATCGACGCTTTTGCCGTTTTCCACCGCCGTCATCGAACAGCCGTTGCCGAGATGAATGGTGATCGCATTGAAGGTATCCAGCGGCTTGCCCATGAGCCTCGCGCACTCGGTTGCCACATATTTATGGGAAGTCCCGTGAAAACCGTACCGGCGGATGCGCTGCTTTTCATACAGTTCGCAAGGGATGGCGTAGTGATAGGCGTGGGGCGGGATGGTCTGGTGGAAGGCGGTGTCGAAGACTGCTATCTGCGGCACCCCGACGAAAAGCTCCTGCGCCACCCGAATGCCGTCGATATTCGCCGGGTTGTGGAGAGGGGCAAGAGGTATGTTTTTCTCGATCGCCGCCATGACCTCGGCGTCGATTACGGTGGGCTGGTGAAAATCCTCGCCGCCATGCACCACCCGGTGGCCGACCGCATCGATATCCGAACAATCGGCAATAACACCCTGCTCTCGATCGGTGAGCAGATCGACCGCCATCCGCATCCCGGTCGTATGGTCGGGGACCACATCGGCTTTCTTGATCGTCAGTTCACTGCCCGTTCCCGGCCGCAGCGTGCATTTTATCTGCCCTTCGGTCTCGCCGATTCTCTCGACCAGGCCCGAGGCCAGCACCGATTCGTCCTGCATATCGAGCAGCTGAAACTTAATCGACGAACTCCCGGAGTTGATCACGAGTATTTTCATTTTTCTTTTCTCTTTTTTATTCCCTGCTGATGGCTGTAATATGGTTGCCTGTAATATGTGAAGTGGAACCGGGATTAGATACCCTGTCGGCAAGCGGACGGCAACAATAAAATTCCAACCTTACCAGTGCCCATTTCTTGGTGCTCACTCCTTGACAGACTGCCCGGCGAAAAGTTAAAAAGACGCTGCTGCTTCCCCCCTCCCCCTGCCCTCCTCCCGCAAGGGGAGGGGGAACTTTGTTCATAGAGCTGAATGGATACCAAAAAACAAAAAGCCCACGGGACTTATTGTGCGATATATCATACTTTTCTCCGCCGTGCTGATGCAGATGTGCCTGGGCGCCACCTATTCATGGAGCGTCTATGTCCAACCGTTGAAAGCACTGACCGGACTGCAGCAGGGGCCGGTGCAGATTCCCTTTACCGTTTTCTATTTCGTCTTCCCGCTGACCATGATGATCACCGGCATGCTCCTGCCGCGCATCGGCCCACGGCTCTGTGCCGTCGCCGGAGGGCTCTGTTTTGGCGGCGGCTGGCTGCTGGCCGGCATGGGGAAAACACCGTTCGAGACATTCTTCGTGTTCGGCCTGATTTTTATGGCCACCGTTGCCCTTGCCGGGGCCACTATGCGCTTCCCCGAAGCTCGGGCCCTGCAGCACTCGGCAACACCGGTGAAAATTACCGAGATCCTCACGCATCCGAGTTTCCGGATTCTCTATGGCGCGATGTTCACCGGCCTCGCCGCCGGATTTGCCGTCAATGCCAACCTCAAGGAGCTGTACCACGGCGGCGGCGATGCGGTGCGGATCGGCATCATGGCCGTGTCTCTTTTTGCCCTGGCCAACGCCGCCGGCCGGATCGTCTGGGGAATCATCTTCGACCGGGTTGGGTCCGCGACGGCTGTGCAGGCCAATCTCTTCTGCCAGGCCCTGGTGCTGCTCGCCGCTCCAACCATGCTCGGCTCGCCCTTGGGTTTCTGGGCCGTGGCGGTTCTGACCGGCTTCAATTATGGCGGGGTACTCGTCATCTACGTGTCGTCCGCCGCCCGCTGCTGGGGCGCGAAGCGGGTCGGCCAGGTTTACGGCTGGCTGTTCTCCAGCAATATTCCGGCGTCCTTATCGCCGATTCTGGCGGGCATGCTTTTCGATGCCCTCCACTCCTTCACGCTGCCGCTGGCGAGCCTTGCCGGGTTGCTGATGTTCTTTGCGGTTTTAATCCATCTTCGCCGGGATATCATCAACGGGAGCAGCAGTATAAAAGCCTGATCAACCGATCGCCGCGCCGTCTCAGCCGATAACCTTCCGCAGCACTTCGACAAGACTGCCCATATCCACCGGCTTGGTCAGGTAGTCATCCATGCCCGCATCGATGAATCGTTCCCTGTCGCCCTTCATCGCATGGGCCGTCAGGGCGATGATCGGCACCACCTTCTTCTGCCTGCCCGTCATCGTTCGGATTGCCCGGGTGGTTTCCACCCCGTCCATTTCAGGCATCTGAATATCCATGAAAATACAATCGAAATCGCATTCCCGAATTACCTGCAAGGCCTGCAGGCCATTGGTTGCCAGATGGACATCGTGGCCTAGCTTGCGGAGCATCGCGGAAATAACCAGGGCATTGATCTTTTCATCTTCGACCACCAGGATGCGGATTGGCGCCAATGGGCGCGTCCGCACGGCGGCAGGAGTCTGCACAATGGCTACGGTTCCTTGATCGATACCTTGATCGGTTTCTTGATCGGTTGCCACCGTTATCTGAAAGGTGACGGTAGTCCCGCATCCTGAACGACTGGCAAGAGCCACCTCCCCGCCCATCATTTCCACCAGATTCTTGACAATGCTGAGCCCCAGCCCCGTCCCACCGTACCTTCGCCGAAAGCTGCCGTCTTCCTGGACAAAAGGCTCGAACAGCCGGCCGATGACCTGCTCCGAAATGCCCACTCCGGTATCTTCGATGACTCCTGCCAGCACCACCCGAGAGTCCGGCAGAACTTCAGCCAGTTTCAAGCCGATGGCAATTTCCCCGCGAGGGGTAAACTTTACGGCGTTACCGACCAAATTGTAAAATATCTGCTTTATCCGGGATTCGTCAGCCACGATTACCGGCGGGATATCCTCGGCAATCGAGTATCGTATGGTAACCTTGTCGGCAGCGACCAGACTTTCAAACGACCCGACCACGGAGGCAATGAGTTGTCTGAGCGCAAAGGGTTTGGCGACGAGCTCTATTTTTCCGGCTTCAATCTTGGAAAAATCGAGAATATCGCTGATAAGATTCAGGAGACTGGTGCCCGATGCGAGGGCGTTCTCGACGTATTGCCGTTGGACCGAGTCAAGCGAGGTGTCCTGCAGCAGCTGGAGAAGCCCGAGGACTCCATTCATGGGCGTGCGGATTTCATGGCTCATGTTGGCCAGAAACTCCGACTTGGTCTGGCTGGCGGCAAGGGCGACCTTTCTGGCCAGTTCCAGCTCCTGCTGGGCAATGACCCGCTTGGTCGTATCGCGAATAACTCCGACATACCCCTTGAGTGATCCGTCGTCTGCCCAGATTGCCGTATTGAAGATCTCAACCCAGATGGTCGAGCCGTCTTTGCGCAAACACTCAAATTCAAGAAACCTGTCCGGAATTGTCTCTTCCTGTTGTACCGCCCGACCCATCATGCGCAACAACACGTTAAATTTTTTACGGAATTTTTGCGTCATATGGATATCTATCGGCAGGGACAGAAACTCCTCCTGGCTATATCCCGACAACTGCCGGATCGAGGGCGTCACATAAGTGGGATTGAAATCGACGTCCAGCACCCACAGAACGTCGCGAATATTTTCAGCCAGCAACCGGTATCTCTTTTCGCTTTCCGCCAGGGCTTTCTGGTTGGCCATGTCGTTGGTGACATCCCGGCCGGCGCCAACCGTGCCGATCAAGGTTCCCTGTTCGTCGAAAAGGGGCGCTTTCTGGACATCGAGGACCAGATAGGAGCCGCGCACCAGCCCGTCTTCGATAAAACGGCCCGGTTCGCGGCTCGCTTTGACCATCGCATCGGAATTGATACAGATTTCACCGAAGGTATGCTGATGCCCCAAGGCCCGCTCGCGGTTGGTGAAGAACTGGTCGTTTTTGCCGATCGGGCTCTCGCACTGTTGACACATCAGCAGTTTTTTGCAAATCGCCTTATTGGCGAAAAGATAGCGGTCTTCGAGGTCTTTTGCCCAGATCAAATCGGGAACGGTGTTGGCCATCAGCTTCATCATCCGGTACATTCCCTGATAACGCGCCTCGCTCTCCTGGAGCGCTTTCTCGATCCGCTTCCGCTCGGTTATATCGGCCAATACCGTATAGACGGCCTCCCGCCCTCGATACAGTATCCTGGCGGCGGAGATCAGCGCATGCTTTTTCATCCGGTTGCCGGTCAACAGCTCGACCTCGAAATCGACAACCTGCCCGTCACGCTGCAGCGTTTCGAGGTATATTTTCCGCCGATCCGGCGAAACCCAGAAGTCCCGGGCTGAACGCCCAATGGCCTCCTCCGCCGACAGCAGGAAGTATCGCTCAGCATAGCTGTTGATATAAAGAACCGCATCGTCCCCCCGGTCGACGATGGCAACAGGGAGCATTGTAATATTCATGAACAGTTCGAAGGACGACACTGCATCGGCGAGGCCTATTGGTCCTTGCGATGCTTCCTGCAGCCGCCCGCTGAGTGGCTGGATTTCCACCGGCGGATCTTGCGTTCGATCGTGAAAAGTATTCTCCATATTTCCCCTATCTCCTACAACAAAATTGCCCAATTGTGCTGCCATCAACCGGTTAGACGCTCCATCAATTGTTGGTGCTTCCCGCGACCATATCCCGCGATTCTCAGGCGACCCGGTTTCGCCCTCCCTCTTTGGCCAGATAGAGCGCCTTGTCCGCCGCCCCTACCAGGATCTCGTAGACATTGCCCGGGTCATCGGGCGAAACGGCCGCTGCCCCGCAGCTCATGGTTACCACGGAGCCTGCCTTCGATCCTCCATGAGGAATAGCCAACGATTCGATTTTAGCCCGCATTCTTTCGGCAATTTGCCGGCACCCCTCGTAATCGGTGTCGGGCAGCAGTACCACAAACTCTTCACCGCCATACCTGGCCACCAGGTCAGCCGGCCGGTGGACCACGGAAGCAAGGGCCGCGGCAACACTCCTGAGACAATCATCGCCGGCCTGATGCCCATACATGTCGTTGAATTGCTTTCGGTTATGTCGCGGTAGAGAAGAATGATCAGATCTTCATTAATCTTTTTGCCGCTCTGCTCGCACAACAGATAGATGCCCGACGCGGTCCGCAATCTGCGTTCGATAAACAGGACTTCGCCGGAACGCAGTTTGTCGATCTGCGGCGGTAATCTCTCCAGGTCCTCGGGATGAAAAAGGGTCAGGATATTGCGTCCGACCACGTCCGGCTGCCGGTATCCGAGCATCGCCAGGATCTGGGGATTGCATTCGACGATATCGCCCTGAAAATTGATAAGCAGAATACCTTCGGCAGCGTGGAGATAGATGGCCCGGTAGCGTGCCTCGCTCTCACGGAGCGATGATTCAATTTTCTGCCGCTCCTCGATTTCCGCCAGCAGCATGCTGTTTTTTTCTTCCAGACCGGCCCGGTATTTCTGGCGAAAATTCTCGTAAAAATACGTAATAACCGAGATGACGGTAAAGGCAACTAAAAACCGGATAGCAAAAACATGACTGTAAACATGGCCGCCCGGCAGCTCGTAAGGTCTGAAGAAATAGGCCGCAAGGCTCAGCCACATGACGCTTATCCAGATAAGCCCTTCTTTTCTCCCCAAGAGGAAAAAGGTGATAAGCGGAGAAATATTCACCCAGAGAATTTTCGAGTTATCCTCGCCGCCAAGATACGTCACATAATAGAGGAACATGGCCAGCAGGCCGGCAGAGCTGATCACCGTGTATTGCAGAAAGCGGCTCTCGGCATCGGGATCGCCAATCTTTTTCTTTTTGGCGGTCAGCAGATCAGCAAGCATGTTGGACAGGTACTGCTTCATTCCCTTCTCAACCTCTCAGCTAGTGTCATGCGGATATCGGCTACTGCCGACGCCTTACTTCCTCCCGGTGCTTTTCATATTTTACGTAACAATTTTATATACTTCAATTTATTGAAACTGACAAAGTGCATCCGATGAGCAATTGTACACCCAATGATTGATAATGGCGAATTGCTTTCTCCATCTCCCGCTTGAAAATCCGGATCTGCCGGAATTACCGGCCATCGACATGAGTTTTTTCCGGCCAAACAGAGTTATGGTACCCATTGTTTTTTGTCCCGCCAACCGCCACAAAAAACTGGAAATAATCATCAAAGATGGTAAATAAATAGGTTCGGCAGTTTTCTTCTCCCCCTGGATCGCGGCACCACGAAAAAGAGTACCCTCTCTTCCTCCACCTGATTTCGCACCATACCGGGAAAATGCAGATCTCCTCTTGGTGGCGGTGCTCGTTTTAAGCCCCACACCATCCGGACAGGATCCCCATTCAGTGGTTTTGACTGCTGCCTGAATACATACACAACGCCCATTCCCCATTAATTGAACCCGAGGAAATTTGTTTCCTGCAGGATTATTGCAGTAAAGGCCAGAAAAATGAACGTAAAAGATTATCGCGAGATCCCCTACAACTTCACTTCCGCCGATGACAAACTGATCATCAACCTGCTGTTCGGTCCCGAGGTCTGGGAGGACCTGGAAGAACTGCGCAGCCAGCGGATCACCGGCCGCTCCGCCAGACTGGTCATGCGCTTCATGGGCGATCTCTTCATCCTCAGACGGAATCCCTTCCTGTTCCAGGAACTCATCGACTCCGCCCGCCGCAGGCAGCGATTTTTCAAGACGGCGGCC
>CAYTVF010000088.1:12406-12612 GCA_964441345.1 uncultured Desulfopila sp.
GGAGCGCCAAGGTGCTCCGGCTGATGGGCATCTGCCGCGACCGGCTCAGCGAGCTGAAGAAAGAAATCCACGATGCGCCGGCCGCCCGCGCCCAGCTGCAGAAGAGACTGGGCGCCATCATCGGCAGGGAAAATGTCCGGTTCGACCCCTTTACCCTCATCAGCCACGCCACCGATGCGACCGACTGGCGCCTGTTTCTGCCGCTG
>CAYTVF010000088.1:12657-15955 GCA_964441345.1 uncultured Desulfopila sp.
GGACCTGATGCAGGCGGTGGCCGAACTCGGCCTGAAAATAATCCCCCGGGGCGGCGGCACCGGTCTCACCGGCGGCAGCGTGCCGGTGACCAGTAATTGTGTCATCATCAACACCGAGAAACTGACCAGGATTCACGAGATCGCCTCCCGCGATTTCCCCCATCTGGGCGACGGCAAAAAAGTCCCTGTGCTGAAAGTCGAGGCGGGCGTCGTCACCTCGGACGCCATGGCCCATGCGGTAAAGGAGGGTCTCGTTTTCGCCACCGACCCGACCAGCGCCTGGGCTTCGACCATCGGCGGCAACATCGCCGAGAATGCCGGCGGCAAGACCGCGGTTCTGTGGGGCACGGCGATCGACAATATTCTCGCCTACACCATCGCCATGCCCGGCAAGGGATTGCTGACCGTTAAGCGGGTCAACCATCCGATGCGCAAGATCCTGCCCGACGACACCGTCCACTTTCAGGTCCTTGAGAAGGACGACAGGATGCTGCGCGAGGTGCAGCTGACCGGCACCGAACTCCGCAAGAAAGGGTTGTGGAAAGATATCACCAACAAGGCGCTGAAGGGCTTGCCCGGCTTCCAGAAAGAGGGGACCGACGGGGTCATCACCTCCGGCGAGTTCGTTCTTTACCAGGCCTATGAGAAAAAAATCACCTTCTGTCTCGAATTCTATGGCGACGACATGGATGAAGCCAGCCGCGTCATCGTCGAGATTTCCGAAGAATTCGCTAATAAGGGGGAAGAGGCGCTGATGGCCCTCGAACACTTTGACGAGGAGTACATCCGGGCGATCAAATATAAATTCAAGGCGGCACGAAGCGAGCATCCCAAGGCGGTGCTGCTGATCGACATGGTCGGCCACAACAGCGCCCAGGTCCTGCGCGGCAAGGAAAGACTGGAAAAACTCCTCCGCCCCTACCTCAACACCGAGCTGTTCACCGCCCAGGACGCCGACGAGGCGACCCGCTTCTGGCGCGACCGCAAGCGGCTCGGCGCGATTGCCGCCCGCACCAACGCCTTCAAGCTCAATGAGGATATCGTCCTGCCCCTGCCGGCTCTGGCCGAGTTCGCCCGCTTTGTCGACGAATACAATATTGGTGAGGATATCTATAATAAGAAGCTGTTTATCCTGAAATTGGTCGAGTATCTGAAGACCGCCGAGCCCATCGAGGATCCGGACTGGCTTGAAGCGAAAATGCCGAAGGCCAATGAACTGTGCCGGGATACTCTCAACAGGCTCAGCCTGCGCACCCTGGAGTCGAACCGCCACGAAGCCTCGATCGAAAAACTGATGACCGACCTGCTCGAGTTGTTCAGCGGCTACAGCAAGGTCAGCGGCATGATGGAATCCATTTACCGCGAGGTCAGATCCAAGCGGATCGTCATCGCCACCCACATGCATGCCGGCGACGGCAACATCCATGTCAATATCCCGGTATTTTCCAACGACCGCGAGATGATGAAACGGGCCGAAAAAACCGCCGAGGATATCATGGCCAAGGCGGTCGAACTGGGCGGCGTGGTGAGCGGCGAGCACGGCATCGGCATCACCAAGATGAAATTTCTGGAAAAGAGCCGGCTGGAAGAGCTGCGTTCCTACCGTAAAGAGGTCGATCCGCAGTCCATCATGAATCCCGGCATGCTGAACGATCCGGCGATTATCGACAAAGTTTTCACCCCGTCGTTCAACCTGCTCGAACTGGAGGCAAAAATTCTCCAGTACGGATCCCTTGCCCAGCTCTCCTCGATGATCTCGAAGTGCATCCGCTGCGGCAAGTGCATGCCGGTCTGCTGCGTCTACCATCCGGGCAGCAATATCTTTTTCCACCCGCGCAACAAGAACATGGTCATCGGTTCGCTGATCGAGGCCTTGCTCTACGACATGCAGCGCTCGCACCTGCCGCGTTTCAACCAGTTGAAGAACCTCGAAGAGATCGCCGACCACTGCACCATGTGCCGTAAATGTCTGGCCCCCTGTCCGGTGGATATCGACACCGCCGAGGTCTCCATCCTTGAGCGGGAAATCCTCAGCGATCTCGGCTATAAACATACCGCTCCGGCCACCCGGCTCTCTCTCCTCTACCTGAAAAACAGGAACCGGATAGTCAACCGCGTCTTCCGCAAAGGGGTGATGGTCTGGGGCAGCGGTGCCCAGCGCCTGGCGGCCAAAGCCTATAAAAAGGCCCCGCCGGCGCTGACCGACAAGAACTGGCGGGTAATGAACATGCTCAAGTCGCCGATGATGCCGGCCTCGAAAAAGACGCTTGGCGCCATGCTCCCACCCTATTCGGAACGCGAAGCCCTGATGATCAACCCCGAGGGGCAGGTCAAGAAAACGGTTTTCTATTTCCCCGGCTGCGGTTCGGAGCGGCTCTATGCCGATATCGGTATGGCCGCCATCTATCTGCTGGCCAAAAACAATATCCGGGTCATAATCCCCCCGCCCTTCCTCTGCTGCGGTTTTCCGGCCAAGGTCAACGCCAAGAAGAAAATGGCCGGAGTCATCACCTTGCGGGATACCATCATTCTCAGCCAGATCAGGGAGATGCTCGGCCACATCGTGTTCGACGCCTTTCTCATCAGCTGCGGCACCTGCCGCGAGGCACTCCATGAGATGGGCTGCGGCGAAATATTCGACTGCAATATTGTCGATGTCTCCCAGTTTGTCCTGGACAATGCCAATGGCCAGTTCATCCGCCGGTTCATCCAGAGACGGCCGGACACGGTGCTCTATCACACCCCCTGCCATGATTCCTTCGACGGTGCGGGCCCGAGCCTGCTCGGCCGGTTGCACGCGGGCGTGAAAAGCATCCCCAACTGCTGCTCCGAGGCCGGGACCCTTGCCATCTCCAGACCGGACATCGCCTATGCCATGCTCGAACGCAAGCGGGAGTCGATGGAAAAGGGCATGGCCGGCAATAATGCCACGGTAATCGCCACCAACTGCCCGTCCTGCCTCTCAGGGTTAGGGCGCAACCGCGAAATGGGCATCACCCCGCAGCATATGGCGGTCCTCTTGGCCGAAACCCAGGGTGGAAAAAACTGGATGAGCGAGTTTGCCCAGCTGGTCGCCGGTGCGGAGAAGGTGACCTTTTAAGACTGCCAAGGCCGGGAGGTGGAGGGGCCAATACCACAGGGACACTCGCCCATTTATTTGATTGTGCCGCTCATTTTTTTGCCGTATATTCATGGCCATGCCAAAAATCGCATTATTCATGTTTTCTTATAGATACTGCGGATTCCGCGAGAGTCATGACAGTGAGACCCTGAGAAAAATCATTATGTTGAATATTTT